>DNMQ01000280.1 GCA_003488145.1 Pseudomonas sp. | reverse complement strand
TCGCCGAGCGGGGCCAGCTTGGCGTCTGCTTCATGCTGTTGATGATGGCTGATTATGGCCGTGATCACGCCGTCCTTGACCGCTTCGCGCAAGCCGTCGCGCTCGGCCGCGCTGCGCAGCGGCGGCTGGACGTGATAGAGGCTGGAGAAGCCGTGCAGCGCCTCGTCGGTGAGGATCAGCTGATACATGGCCACGTCGGCGGTTACCGGCAAGCCACGCGCCTGGGCCTGGGCGATCATCTCCGCACCGCGGGCGCTGGTCAGCTGAGCGAAGTGCGCGCGCACGCCGGAGCGCTCCACCAGCAGGAGGTTGCGCGCCAGGGCCACGGTTTCCGCGGTATCCGGAATGCCTGACAGGCCCAGGAAGCTGGCGGCGGCACCCTCATGGGCGAGGCCGCCTTCGGCCAGGTCGCTGTCCTGGGAATGAAAGATCACCGTCAGGTCGAAGGTGGCGGCGTATTCCAGGGCGCGGCGCAGGTTGCGGTTGCTGGCGAACTCGGTGAGCCCGTTGCCGAAAGCGACGCAGCCGGCCTCGCGCAAGGCGACCAGCTCGGACAGCTGTTCCCCGGCCAGGTTGCGGGTCAGCGCACCGATCGGGAAGACCTTGGCATGGCCGGATTCGCGGGCGCGGTCGAGGATCAGCTCGGCCACCGCGGCGGTGTCCAGCACCGGACGCGTCTGCGGTGGGCAGCACAGACTGGTGATGCCACCGGCTGCCGCAGCCAGGGTTTCACTGGCGATCGTGCCCTTGCGGCTGTAGCCCGGCTCGCGCAGGGCGACCGAGAGATCGACGAGCCCGGGTGCGGCGATCAGGCCTTGCGCATCGATTGTCTGCTGAGCCTCGAAGCCGGCAGGAGCCTGGCCAATGGCCGTGATCCTGCCATCCTGCAGGAAGATATCGGCGACTTCGTCGCGCCCGCTGTTGGGGTCGATAACGCGCGCGCCGAGGATTCTTGTTGCCACCATCACTGCTGCTCCTCGGATACGGATTCGGAATCGATTTGGCGCTGCGCGGTCTGGCCGCTCATCGCCATGGACAGCACCGCCATGCGGATGGCGATGCCGTAGGTGACCTGGTTGAGAATGACCGACTGCGGGCCGTCGGCCACCGCCGACTCGATTTCCACGCCGCGGTTGATCGGGCCCGGGTGCATGACGATGGCGTCCGGCCTGGCCAGCGCCAGGCGCTGGGTGGTCAGGCCGTAGAGCTTGTAGAATTCGCCTTCGCTGGGCAGCAGACCGCCCTGCATGCGTTCGCGCTGCAGGCGCAACATGATCACCACGTCGACGTCGCGCAGGCCTTCGTTCATGTCGGTGAATACGCGCACGCCGTACTGTTCGATGCCCTCCGGCAGCAGCGTTTTCGGCGCGATCACACGGATGTCAGGGCAGCCCAGGGTACGCAGGGCCAGCATGTTCGAGCGCGCCACCCGCGAGTGCAGGATGTCGCCGACGATGGCCACCGAAAGATTGTCGAAGCTGCCCTTGTGCCGGCGGATGGTGAGCATGTCGAGCATGCCCTGGGTCGGGTGCGCATGGCGACCGTCGCCACCGTTGATCACCGCCACGTCCGGGCTGACGTGCTCGGCGATGAAATGCGCGGCTCCGGAGTCCGCGTGGCGCACCACGAACATGTCCGCCGCCATGGCTTCCAGGTTGCGCAAGGTGTCGGTGAGGGTCTCGCCCTTGCTGGTGGAGGAAGTCGAGACGTTGAGCGTGATGACGTCGGCCGACAAGCGCTTGGCCGCCAGTTCGAAGGTGGTACGGGTGCGGGTGGAGTTCTCGAAGAAGACGTTGCAGACGGTCTTGCCGCGCAGCAGCGGAACCTTCTTCACCGCACGCGCGCCAACCTCGAGGAAGGAGTCGGCGGTGTCCAGAATCTCGGTGAGCAGCTCGCGGGGCAGGCCGTCGAGGGAGAGAAAATGGCGCAGCTGGCCTTGGTCGTTCAACTGTAGCGGGCGCTTGGCGTCGGTGGGCGTCATCGCAGGATCTCGGTTGGCGGGGCTGTGGGGCGGACTTGCCGGCTCGCTCAGGAGCCGCTGGTTTCCATCTGTTGTTCGAGGGCCAATGGCTCCGGTCCGATCAGCTTGATGCGTTGCTCGGGCGCCAGCGACAGGGTGGCGCCGACCACGTCAGGGCGAATCGGCAGCTCACGCGCGTTCAGGTCGAGCAGGCAGACCAGCGTTACGCTGGCAGGACGACCGTAGTCGAACAGCTCATTGAGCGCAGCGCGGATGGTGCGGCCGGTCATCAGCACGTCATCGATCAGCACCAGATGCTGGCCTTCGATCTCGAAAGGCAGTTCCGACGGCTGCACCTGCGGGTGCAGGCCCTTCTGGGTGAAGTCGTCGCGATAGAAGGACACGTCGAGAATGCCGAGCGGTTCGTTCTGCGCGCGGGCTGCGAGCAGCGCCTGGGCCACCCAGACGCCGCCGGTACGGATACCGATGAAGCGCGGCTCCTGGATGTCGCGATCAATCAGGTGTTGCCTCAGTGTGGCGACCATCTCGGGCAGCAGCTGTTCGGGATTGGGCAGAATCATGGGGTCTCCTTACAGGTCTGGATCAGGCGGCAGGGTGTTCGCTCAGCCAGCCTTCCAGTAATAGGGCTGCGGCCAGGGCATCCACCGGGCGATCGCGATAGCCGCCGTGCTGGCCCTGGCGCAGACGCTCGCCTTTGGCTTCGAACGTGGTCAGGCGTTCGTCGTGAGTGTGCACCGGCAGGTTGAAGCGACCGTTGAGTCGGCGGGCGAACTTTTCCGCCCGGGCACTCATGTCGCTGGGCGTGCCGTCCATGTTCAGCGGCAGGCCGACGACCAGCGCATCGGGCTGCCATTCCCGCATCAGCGCTTCGATCTGTTGCCAGTCCGGCACGCCGTTCTGCGCCTTGAGTACGCAGAGTTCACGTGCTTGCCCAGTAATGACCTGGCCGACAGCGACGCCGATCTGCTTGGTGCCGTAGTCGAAGCCGAGCAGCAGTCGCGGCGCACTCATGCGTGGCCGACCTGGGTGCTGAGCAGGCGCAGGTCGACGCCGAGTGATGCTGCCGCGGCGTTCAGGCGTTGGTCATAAGGTAGGTCGAATAGGATCTCGGTATCCGCGGGGCAGCTGAGCCAGGCATTGTCGGCCAGTTCGGCTTCCAGCTGTCCCGCTTCCCAGCCGGCATAACCGAGGGCCACGAAGTGCCGGGCAGGCCCCTGGCCGTCCGCAATGGCGAACAGGACGTCCTGCGATGTGGACATGCCCAGCGGGCCGAGGGAGAGGGTGGCCTGGAATTGCTGGTCGGGCGAATGCAGAACGAAGCCGCGATCGGTTTGCACTGGGCCGCCGGAGAATATCGGCAGGCTCTGGCAGAGTGGGGGGATCGGCTCGTCCGGGCGCAGCTGCTCCAGCACATCAGCCAGGCTCAGCCCGCTCGGGCGATTGACGATCAGGCCCATGGCGCCTTCTGCGCCGTGTTCGATCAGGTAGATCAGCGTCTGGACAAAGTTCGGATCGGCCATCTGCGGCATGGCGATCAGGAAGTGATGCTTGAGGTAGTTGGGCGCGGTGCTTTTCATGCGCGTTAGCTTAAGCGTTGCACCGCGTTCCGGCTACAGGTGCGACGGTTCGCCCGGCTGCCGATTTCAGCGACTCGAAAGCCTGTCGCCGCGCTCGAAACGCCAGGTGCGGATGATCTCCACCTGGTCGAACTTCTGCGCTAGTTCGCCGGTGAAGGGCGCAAAAGGCGCTGCCAGTCGCACGATGCGCAGCGCGGCATCGTCCAGCACTGGCTTGCCGGATGACTCGATCACGCGCAGCTCCTGGATGGAGCCGTCGCGGTTGATGGTCACCAGCATGCGCAGGCTGCCGTAGATCTGCTGGCGGCGGGCCTCATCGGGATAGTTGAGGTTGCCGATGCGCTCGACCTTCTTGCGCCATTCGTCGCGATACCAGGCACTGATGTCGCGCATGGTGGCGGCGCTGTTCTGTCGGCTGACCCTGGGGCGCTTGGCATAGCGCTCGACCTCTTGTGCCAGCTCGGCTTCGAGGCTGGCGATCTCCGCGCTCAATTGTGAGCTGTCGAATGCCGGCGCTGCTTGCGGCTCGGGCTGCGGTGGCGTCTGTTGCTTGACGTCGGCCTTTTCGCGCTGTGGGCTGCGAGTGGTGACGACGGTCTTCGCCGGTTCCGGCCGGGTGCTGCGAGGCGGTGCTGCTGGTGGGGTCACCTTGCGTACCTCGGTATCCTGGAACTGCGCTTGCTCGGTGGTTTTCGGCGTGGCCTTGTGCTCCAGCGTGCCGCTGCCCTGCTGATTGTCTTGGGCGAGGAAGTCCGCTTCCTTGGGCTTCTCTTCGCTTTTGAAGGTCGACAGGGTGATTTCCAGCGTCTTGCTGATCTGCTTCGGCTCGGAGAGGGTAAAGCCAAGCCCGAGAATCAAAGCCAGATGCAATGCGGTAGCCAGAAAAAGCGTGAAGCCGAGCCTGTCCGCCGGGCGGACTCGGGTGGTTTCAGGCACGGGATGGCGGATAGCGGCGTTCATCGCAGGTCGGGTCGGCTCGAAGTGCCGCGCAGTCTGCCGGCTTTGAGCTTGGAGTCGCAAGCTCCAAGCTCAAAGCTGTTAGCTGGTTCAACCTTGCAGCTTCGCCGCGATAGCGTCCATGAGCCGTTCGCCGATGCGGGTATCAAAGGCATTGTCGATTTCGCGGATGCAGGTCGGGCTGGTGATGTTGATCTCGGTGAGGTAGTCGCCGATCACATCCAGGCCGACAAACAGCAAGCCGCGCTTGCGTAGTTCCGGGCCGACGATCGCTGCAATCTCGCGGTCGCGATCCGACAGCGGCTGTGCCACACCGCGACCACCCGCGGCCAGATTGCCGCGCGTCTCGCCAGCGGCGGGGATTCGCGCCAGGCAATAGGGGATCGGCTCGCCATCGATCATCAGGATGCGCTTGTCGCCGTCCTTGATCGCGGGAATGTATCGCTGCGCCATGATTTGGCGGCTGCCATGCTCGGTCAGAACCTCGAGAATAACCGACAGATTCGGGTCGCCCTCGCGATGACGAAAGATCGATGCACCGCCCATCTCGTCGAGGGGTTTGAGAATGATGTCACGGTGCTCGCGGGCGAACTCGCGGAGAATGTCCGAGCGCCGACTGACCAGTGTCGGCGGGGTGCATTGTGGAAACTGGGTGGCGAAGAACTTCTCATTGCAGTCGCGCAGGCTCTGCGGTCGATTGACCACCAGCGTTCCGGCCTTTTCCGCCAGTTCCAGCAGATAGGTTGCGTAGACATACTCGCTGTTGAAAGGCGGGTCTTTGCGCATGAGGATCACGTCCAGATCAGTCAGGGCCGCATCGACCTCCCCATCCTTCTCGAACCAATGTTGTGGGTCGTTGAATACCCGCAGCGGGCACATGCGCGCCCGGGCCTGATTGCCGAGCTGATATAGGTCGCGCTGCTCCATGTAGAACAGTGTCCAGTCTCGCGCCTGGGCAGCCAGCAGCATGGCCAGCGAACTGTCCTTCTTGAAGGCGATCTGCGCGATAGGGTCCATGATGATCCCGACGCGAACGGTCATGGGGTGTTCTCCGGCAATGGGCGGCGAAGCGCCGCCAGTGGCTCAAAATGTCGCTGCAGATTGGCTGTGGTTGTGCACTGGGTCAAGGAAAATCCGGATGCTTTTCCGGTTGATAGCGTGTGCATGAGGAGTGTGCTAAAAAGGTCCGGCGATTGGGTGCAGCCCATCGGTGGCAGGGCCTCCGGCGCACTGACATAACGATAAACTACGACTCACCAAGGCGATGGTAGGGCGAAATGGAACAGCACTCCGAGGGCTTGAAGGTCATGGTGATCGACGACTCGAAAACGATTCGTCGCACTGCTGAAACCCTGCTGAAGAAAGTAGGTTGCGATGTCATCACCGCAGTGGACGGTTTCGATGCNNGCGTTGATCAAGAACAACAGTTCCTTCAAGTCGACGCCGGTGATCATGCTGTCTTCCAAAGATGGCCTGTTCGACAAGGCCAAAGGGCGTATTGTCGGATCCGATCAATACCTTACCAAGCCGTTCAGCAAAGAAGAGCTGCTCGGTGCGATCAAGGCGCATGTCCCTGATTTCGCACCGGTGGAGCAAGCATCCTGAAGTTCGGCATTGTTTGCCGCTGAAGCCTTCCTATGGAGAAAACATGGCTCGCGTTCTGATTGTTGATGATTCGCCGACCGAAATGTACAAGCTCACCGCCATGCTTGAGAAGAATGGCCATGTGGTGCTTAAAGCAGAGAATGGCGCTGACGGCGTCGCTCTGGCTCGTCAGGAAAAGCCGGATGCCGTGTTGATGGATATTGTCATGCCCGGGCTGAATGGTTTTCAGGCTACGCGCCAACTGACCAAAGATTCTGAAACCAGTCACATTCCGGTGATCATCGTCACCACCAAGGACCAGGAAACCGATAAGGTCTGGGGCAAACGCCAAGGCGCCAAGGATTACCTGACCAAGCCGGTGGACGAAGCCACATTGCTGAAGACCCTGAATGCCGTTCTGGCGGGCTGACGCCGCGGTAGCCAACACTCGGACAAAGGGACGTGGCCAGCATGCCTGACATGCAAACGCCGTTTCAGCAGTTGCTGGAGCTAGATAAACGTTGCCGCACGTACGCGGCAGGCCTGCCTTCTCAGCAGGAAGCCGTGCAAACCTGGGGAGGGATCGGCTTTCGGATGGGGGGGCGCTTGTTCGTCGCTCCAATGGGGGAGGTTGGCGAAATCCTGCATGAGCCGCGCTATACGTTGCTTCCCGGCGTCAAGAGTTGGGTAAAGGGCGTGGCGAACGTGCGCGGCAGATTGTTGCCTGTGATGGATCTTTGTGGGTATTTCGGGCTTGAGCTTTCGGCACTGCGCAAGCAGCGCAGGGTGCTGGTGGTGGATCACCAGGAAGTGTTCGCCGGACTGACTGTCGATGAAGTCTTCGGCATGCAGCATTTCGCGGTGGAAACCTTCTCGGAGGAGTTGCCTCCGATTGAGGCATCGATTCAGCCATTCATTCATGGTGTGTTCCA
>DNMQ01000281.1 GCA_003488145.1 Pseudomonas sp. | reverse complement strand
ATGGACCTGTTCAGCCGCGAACCTGTCGCCCAACCCCTTGCTGCGCGTCTGCGTGCAGCCAGCCTCGACGAGTACGTCGGGCAGGAGCACCTGCTCGCGCGCGGCAAGCCGTTGCGCGAGGCGCTGGAACAGGGCGCGCTGCATTCCATGGTGTTCTGGGGGCCGCCCGGGGTTGGTAAGACCACTCTGGCGCGGCTCCTGGCAAAAGTCTCCGATGCCCATTTCGAGACGGTTTCCGCCGTGCTCGCCGGGGTCAAGGAGATTCGCCAGGCGGTCGAGATCGCCAAGCAGCAGGCCGCCCAGTACGGACGGCGCACCATCCTGTTCGTCGATGAAGTGCATCGCTTCAACAAGTCCCAGCAGGACGCCTTCCTGCCTTACGTCGAAGACGGCACGCTGATCTTCATCGGTGCGACCACCGAGAATCCCTCCTTCGAACTCAACAACGCCTTGCTCTCGCGCGCCCGCGTCTACGTGCTGAAAAGTCTCGACGAGGCGGCGCTGCGTAAACTGGTCACCCGCGCATTGAGCGATCCAAAAGGGCTGGGTGACCTGCATCTGGAACTGCCGGAAGAGAGCTTCCAGATGCTGCTGGCGGCGGCCGATGGCGATGGGCGGCGGTTGCTCAACCTGCTGGAGAACGCATCGGACCTGGCCGAGGAAGGCGGTAGCATCAGCACCGACCTGCTGCAGGACCTGCTGGGTGATAGCCGACGCCGTTTCGACAAGGGCGGTGAGGCGTTCTACGACCAGATTTCGGCACTGCACAAGTCCGTGCGCGGCTCCAATCCCGACGCGGCACTGTACTGGTTCGCGCGTATGCTCGATGGTGGCTGCGACCCGCTGTACATCGCCCGGCGCGTCGTGCGCATGGCCAGCGAGGAGATCGGCAATGCCAACCCACGCGCGCTGCCGCTGTGTCTGAACGCCTGGGATGTGCAGGAGCGCCTGGGTAGCCCGGAAGGGGAGCTGGCCGTGGCGCAGGCGATCGTCTATCTCGCCTGCGCGCCGAAGAGCAACGCCGTCTACACGGCGTTCAAGGCGGCCATGCGTGATGCCGCCGAGAACGGCTCGCAGGAAGTGCCGCTGCATTTGCGTAATGCACCGACCAAGCTGATGAAAGAACTCGGCTACGGCAACGAATACCGCTACGCCCACGACGAACCGGATGCCTATGCTGCAGGCGAGGATTATTTTCCCGAAGCGATGCAGCCGCGGCGTTACTACCATCCCGCCCCGCGCGGGCTGGAAAGCAAGATCCGCGACAAGCTCGAGCACCTTGCCCGGCTCGACCGCGAAAGCCCGAAACAACGGAGAAAGGAATGATCCGCATGGCCTTCGCCGTCGCCTGTGGCGGCGTGATCGGGACTCTGTTGCGCTTTGCCCTGGCTACCTGGGTCAGCAATCAATGGCCACGGCATTTCTATCTGGCCACGTTGGCCGTGAACCTGCTGGGGTGCCTGCTGATCGGCTATCTCTATGCAACCTTTCTCGCCCGACCGGACATTTCACCCGAGCTGCGTGGCGCACTGATCATCGGTTTTCTTGGCGCACTGACGACCTTCTCTAGCTTCTCACTTGACGCACTGCGGCTGCTTGAAAGCGGTCAGCTGGCGACTGCCTTCGCCTATGTCGGCGGCAGCGTGTTCGGTGGCCTGTTGGCGGCCTGGACCGGTCTGGCGCTCGCCAGGTTATGAACCGGCGCGCGTTCACAGTAAACTTCGCTCCCTCTTCGCCCTTCATCCAAGCTTTCACAGACGAGACCCACCATGCTTGATTCGAAACTGGTACGCACTCAGCTACAGGACGTGGCGGCCCGCCTGGCCACCCGCGGCTACCAGCTGGACGTGGCGCGCATCGAAGCGCTGGAAGCTCAGCGCAAGACCGTGCAGACCCGCACCGAACAACTCCAGGCCGAGCGCAACGCGCGCTCCAAGTCCATCGGCCAGGCCAAGCAGCGCGGTGAGGACATCGCGCCGTTGCTCGCCGACGTGGATCGCATGGGCTCGGAGCTCGACTCTGGCAAGCAGGAGCTGGACCGCATCCAGAGCGAACTCGACCAGCTAATGCTGAGCATTCCCAACCTGCCGCACGAGTCGGTGCCGGTCGGTGCGGATGAGGACGAGAACCTCGAGGTTCGCAGCTGGGGCACGCCGAAGACCTTCGACTTCCCGGTGCAGGATCATGTAGCCCTGGGCGAGCAGCATGGCTGGCTGGACTTCGAGACCGCTGCCAAGCTGTCCGGCGCTCGCTTCGCCCTGATGCGCGGGCCGATCGCCCGCCTGCATCGCGCGCTGGCGCAGTTCATGATCGATCTGCACACCCGTGAGCATGGCTATGAAGAGGCCTACACGCCGTATCTGGTACAGGCTCCGGCGCTGCAGGGAACCGGTCAGCTGCCGAAGTTCGAGGAAGATCTGTTCAAGATCAGCCGCGAAGGCGAAGCCGATTTCTACCTGATCCCGACCGCCGAGGTGTCGCTGACCAACATCGTTGCTGGCGAGATCCTCGATGCCAAAGAGCTGCCGCTGAAGTTCGTCGCCCATACGCCGTGCTTCCGCAGCGAGGCCGGAGCGTCGGGACGCGATACCCGCGGCATGATCCGTCAGCACCAGTTCGACAAGGTCGAGATGGTGCAGATCGTCGAGCCGTCCAGGTCCTTCGAGGCGCTGGAGGAGCTGACCGGTAACGCCGAGAAGGTATTGCAGCTGCTGGAACTGCCTTACCGCGTGTTGTCGCTGTGTACCGGCGACATGGGCTTCGGCGCGACCAAGACCTATGACCTGGAAGTCTGGGTACCGAGCCAGGACAAGTACCGCGAGATTTCTTCCTGCTCCAACTGCGGTGATTTCCAGGCGCGGCGCATGCAGGCGCGTTATCGCAATCTGGAAACCGGCAAGCCGGAGCTCGTGCACACCCTCAATGGTTCGGGCCTGGCGGTCGGTCGTACCCTGGTCGCCGTACTGGAGAATTACCAGCAGGCTGACGGAAGCGTTGTGGTGCCCGACGTACTGAAGCCATACATGGGTGGTATCGAAATCATCGGCTGAGGCTGCGGCGCTGCGTCATCGCGGTTCGGCATCAGGCCGGATCCTTGATATTCGACAAGGGGCATCGCGGCCGTAATGGCTGTCATGCCCATACCACCAACGACCCTTCAGGATTCGCCCATGGAATACCTCCCGCTGTTCCACAACCTCAAAGGCCGCACGGTGTTGATCGTCGGGGGTGGCGAGATTGCGCTGCGCAAGGCTCGGCTGCTGAGCGAAGCTGGAGCACGGCTGCGGGTGGTGGCGCCGAGCATCGAGGCGCAACTGGCCGAACTGGTAGAAGCGGGCGCTGGCGAATGCCTCGATCGCGGCTATGACCCGCAGGACCTCCAGGGCTGTGTGCTGGCCATCGCCGCCACCGACGACGAGCCGCTGAATGCCGCGGTTTCGCAGCATGCCAACGCGCTGGGTATGCCAGTCAACGTGGTTGACTCGCCGCAGCTGTGCAGCGTGATCTTTCCGGCGATCGTCGACCGCTCGCCGCTGGTGATTGCGGTTTCCAGTGGTGGCGATGCTCCGGTGCTGGCGCGGTTGATCCGCGCGCGTATCGAGACCTGGATTCCAGCGGCCTACGGGCAGCTGGCGGGGCTGGCCAAACAGTTCCGCGCTCAGGTCAAAGCCAAATTCTCCAATGTTCAGCAGCGGCGGGTGTTCTGGGAAGAGGCCTTTCAGGGGCCGATCGCCGAGCAGGCGCTGGTTGGGCGCAGTGCCGAAGCCGCGCGCCTGCTCTCCGAAAAGCTCGCTGGTGCTGCGCCGCGCGCGCTGGGCGAGGTCTATCTGGTAGGCGCTGGCCCGGGCGACCCTGACCTGCTGACCTTCCGTGCCCTGCGCCTGATGCAGCAGGCCGACGTGGTGCTCTACGATCGCCTGGTGGCGCCGGCGATCATCGATCTGTGCCGGCGCGATGCAGACCGCATCTACGTTGGCAAGCAGCGCTCGGAGCATGCAGTGCCGCAGGAGCAGATCAACCA
>DNMQ01000282.1 GCA_003488145.1 Pseudomonas sp. | reverse complement strand
ATCCAGAGCCTGCGCAACGCCCTGCTGCTGGGCGAGGGCCACGAGCTGACGCGTCAGCTGCGGCAGCTGGCGGCGGACGACGGCCCGGTCATTGTTCAGCCGTGATCGGCTGGCGCCGTGCGGGCACCTTCAGCGCGCGGCCGATGCCGCGCGGGTCGCTGGCCGCTTCGACCTTGCCGCTCGGCTTGTGCCAGTAGAGCACCTGCTGGTTGCCGTAGTCCCGCTCGATCAGCCTGGGCTGGTGGCCGCGGGCACGTAGCGCGTCCAGCTGGGCCGCGCTGAAGGCATCGGCCTCGTACTGCAGCACGTCCGGCAGGTACTGATGGTGATAGCGCGGCACTGCCGGCCAGGCCTGCACCGGTTCGCCATCCAGGTAAGACAGTGCCGAAAGCAGCACCATGCTCGGGATGCGGCTGCCGCCGGGCGTGCCGAAGGCGGCGAACTCCTCGGCGCTTTCGATGAAGGTCGGGCTCATGCTCGACAGCGGACGCTTGCCGCCGGAGATGGCGTTTGCGCTGCTGCCCTTCAGGCCATAGGCATTGCTGCCGTCGATGTCGGCGGCGAAGTCGTCCATCTCGTCATTGAGCAGCACACCGGTGCCGGGCACGCTGAAGGCGGCACCGAACATCATGTTCAGCGATAGCGTCGCCGCCACCGCATTGCCTTCGGCATCGATCACCGCGAAGTGGGTGGTGTGCTCGCCCTCGCGCCAGCGTGGCGCTGGCGGCAATGCGCTGCTCGGCGTGGCCCGATCAGGGTCGATGGAGCTGGCGAGCTGGTCCAGATACTGGTCTGACAGTAGACGTCGCAGTGGTGACGCGACGAAATCCGGATCGCCCAGCAGACCTCGGTCGCGATAGGCCCGGCGCAGCGCCTCGACCACCAGGTGACTGCGTTGCAGCGGTTCGGCGTCGCGCCAGGACAGGCGTTCGAGAATGCCCAGGCTCTGCGCGAGGATCATGCCGCCGGCTGACGGCGGTGGCGCGCCGATCAGCTCACGACCATTGGCGAGGGTGAAGCGTAGTGGCTCGCGCTCGACGGTGTGGTAGTCGGCCAGATCCTCCAGCGACCAGATGCCGCCGGCGGCGCGAACGCCTTGCACCAATTTCTTCGCGAACTCGCCGCGGTAGAAGCCGTCGTGACCGTGCCTGGCCAGGCGCTCCAGGGTTTGCGCCAGCTCCGGCTGGCGCAGCAGATGGCCTTCGGCTGGCAGGTCGCCGTCGTGGAGAAACAGCCGCGCGCTCTCCGGATCGTCACGCAACGCCGCGAGGCGCCAGCCGGCGCGCTGGCGATAGACGGCATCCACCGCAAATCCGTCGCGGGCCAGGGCGATGGCCGGCGCCAGGGTGGTCTTCAGGGGCAGGCGGCCGCGCTTCTCCGCGAGCTCGACCAGTGCCGCCGGCGTGCCGGGTATCGCCGCGGCCAGCGGGCCATTCAGCGAAAGCTCGCGCCAGATCTTGCCGTCGCGCAGGTACAGGTCCGGCGTGGCAGCGGCGGGTGCGCGCTCGCGGGCATCGAGAAAAATGTGGCGAGCAGGATCGCCGGCTTTGCGCAGCAGAAAGAAGCCGCCGCCGCCAAGTCCGGAGCCGTATGGCTCGACCACCGCCAGGGCGGCGCTGACTGCAACGGTGGCATCGAAGGCGTTGCCGCCGGCTTCGAGAATGCGCCGGCCAACTTCACTGGCCAGCGGATGGGCCGTGGCGACGGCGCCGTTTGCAAGAGGGTTGCCCTGGGCCGCGCAGGCCAGCAGCAGGAGGGCGGCGAGACAACCCTGGAGGCCCCTGAGCAGGCGGGTCCTTCGGGTCGGTCGCCGCGAGAGCATCACGCCTTGCCGGTGATGATCAGGTACTTCTGCATCAGTTCGTCCTTGCTCTCGACGTTGTTCTCGTCGAGCGGGATGCAGTCCACCGGGCAGACCTGCTGGCACTGTGGCTCGTCGTAGTGGCCGACGCATTCGGTGCAGAGGTTGGGGTCGATGACGTAGATTTCCTCGCCCTGAGAAATGGCGCTGTTCGGGCACTCGGGCTCGCACACATCGCAGTTGATGCAGTCATCGGTGATTATCAGGGACATCCAGCGAACTCCTGCCGTGGCTCGAACCACGGCACAGCAATATTACGACCGGGCAATTGTGCCGCATCGCCGGCCAGCGTGCACTCGACGCGGCCCGGCGGGCATCGTCAGTTCTGGCCGAAGCGCTCGTGCAACGCGCTCATCACCGCCGGGTGGACGAATTTGGATACGTCACCCTTGAGCGAGGCAATCTCCCGAACCAGCGTCGAGGAAATATAGGAGTACTTTTCCGACGGCGTGAGGAACAGGCTTTCCACATCGGGCGCCAGCTGGCGGTTCATGTTGGCCAGCTGGAACTCGTACTCGAAGTCCGAAACCGCACGCAGCCCGCGCAGCAGGATATTGGCCTGCTGCTCCTTGACGAAGTGCGCCAGCAGCGTGGAGAAACCCATGACCTTCACGTTCGGCAGGTGCTTGGTGACTTCTTGAGCCAGCGCCACACGTTGCTCGAGCGGGAACAGCGGGTTCTTCTTGGGGTTGGCCGCCACGGCGATGATGACCTCGTCGAACAGGCGCGAAGCGCGTTCCACCAGATCGGCGTGGCCCATGGTGATGGGATCGAAGGTTCCCGGATACAACACTCGATTCATCGCGGCGTCCTGACGCATGCGTGGGGTGTGGATGGTAGCGGCTCGGTGTCGACAGCGTAAAGCCTGAATGCCATGCCGCGATCTGTCGTGAATGACAGTCAATCTCAGGACTTCTGCAGGCGATCACCCAGTTCCGTGGCGAGTTTGGCGCACAGCGCATAGATCGACAGCTGGGGATTGGCGCCGATGCTGGTGGGGAACAGTGAGCCGTCGTGTATCGACAGGTTGGCCAGCTGATGGTGCCGGCCGAGGCTGTCGGTGACGGCCTGGCGTGGGTCATCACCCATGGCGCAACCGCCCATGACGTGGGCGCTGCCAAGACGGGTGCGATACAGCGCAAGGTCCAGACCCTCGATCAGCTCCCGGGCGGCGCGGGGCGTGCGCACGTAATGGGCGTCGGCATGCAGGGGCAGCACGGCGCGCGCACCGGCGGCGAACTGGGTCTCGGCCATGCTCAGAAAGGCGCGGCGGATACCGTTCCAGGCATAGTCGGTCATGCGGTAGTCGAGCGCCGGGCTGCCGTCGCTGCGCAGCTCGACCGTGCCCTCGGCGCTGTCCTGATGAAAGCCGTCGCGCTGCAGGGCGATCATCGCGTGAGTATGCGGCAGCTCGGCCATGCGCTGCGCATTCTGCGGGCCGAAGTCGCCGAGCAGGGTGGCCGCGAGCGCGGGATGGATGGGCGGTACTTCGAGCTTGTAGCCCGCCGGCCCGGCAATCCCGTCGCGCCACTGGAAGTGGTCGGAATAGATCGATTGTGGCGCGCCGCTGAAGGCGTCGATGCGCTCGTCGAATTGCGCCGCGGAGAAGTTGGTCAGATGCAGGAAGGTGCGCTTGCCGACGCGCTGATGCGGGTCGGGCGCCTGCGAGCGCAGCAGCAGCGCCGGCGTGTTGATGCCGCCGCCGGCGAGAATGTAGTGCCTGGCGACGACGCGGATGCGCCGCCCGTTCGGTTCCACGCAGCGGTCGTCCATGCCCAGACAGTCCATGCCGACGACCCGCTCGCCCTGCATTAACAGGCGTTCGGCGCGCGCGAGGTAGAGCAGTGCGCCGCCCTTATCCAGCAGCGCCGGAATGCTGGTGACCAGCATCGACTGCTTGGCGTTGGTCGGGCAGCCCATGCCGCAATAGCCTAGGTTCCAGCAGCCACGCACGTTGCGCGGGATCACCGCCCAGTGCTGGCCGAGGCTTTCGCAGCCGCGCTGCAACACCGCGTTGTTGGCATTCGGCGGCACGGCCCAGGGCGCGATGCCGAGGCGCTGTTCGATGCGTTCGAACCAGGGTTGCAGCGCCTCGACCGACAGCCCGCTGACGCCATGCTCGCTGGCCCAGTGCTGCAATGTTTGCGGCGGTGTGCGAAAGCTCGAGGTCCAGTTCACCAGCGTGGTGCCGCCGACCGCACGGCCCTGCAGGATGGTGATGGCGCCGTCCTTGCTCGTGCGGCCGATGGCTTCCTGATAGAGCGAGCGGTAGGCGCGGGCTTCCTGCATGTCGAAGTCGCTGCTGGTGTGCAGCGGGCCTTCTTCGATCAGCAGCACCTTGAAGCCCGCGGTACTCAGCACTTCCGCACTTGTGGCGCCGCCTGCGCCGCTGCCGACGATGGCGATGTCGGCTTCCAGGGTCAGATCGTCCTCCAGCCGCGAGCCGTCGTATGTGGTCCAGCCACGGGCAAGGCCTGCAGCAAACAAGTCGGGAACGGGCACGGATGCCTCCTTTCAGTCAGACCTTCGGCGGTCCGGGATAACCGCAGTGCGCCCAGGCGGCGGGGCTGGCGTACCAGGCCATGAGGATCATCTGCAGCAGCGAGGCATGACCCTGGCGCAGCAGGGCGAGCGAGCTGTTTTGCCAGCGCTGAAGGAACGCGCGTATTTGATCATCGGAGGCTGCCTCCCAGCCGCTCCAGATTCCGGTCAGCGGCCCGCGGGTCAGTGGCAGGCTGAGTACGTCGAACAGCTGGCGTACCTGGCTCAGCAGCGCGGGCGACAGGTGGTGCAGGCCCCCGTCCAGGCTGACGAGGGTGGTCTGCACGGCCTGCGGCATGTCACTGGGCGCCGTCGAGCCTTCCAGCAGCAACGGCGTTACTCGGCGCAGCATCGGCAGATCGCTGTCACGCAATACGAAGAAGCCGCTCGCCGGGCCGTCTGCCGAGGTGCTGAGGGTCCGGCTGAGCACGCCACCACCGGCCAGAATGGTGCCGCCGAGCAGTCCGACCTTGAGCAGGCCGCGGCGATTGAGGGACAGATCGTGCATTGTTTTAGCTGCACATCAGCGGATGAACAGCGCATAAATCAGCTTCTGCCACCACTTGCCGTAAGGCGGGTAGATCAGCCGGGCGGCGTTGAAGCGCTGCTTGATGAACACGCCCTTGGCCTTGCTGAAGGTGAGGAAGCCTTCGTGACCGTGGTAGTGCCCCATGCCGGAGGGACCGATGCCGCCGAAGGGGAGATCGTCCTGGGCGACGTGCAGCAGCGTGTCGTTCAGGCACACGCCGCCGGAGTGGGTGGTTTGCAGTACATGCTGCTGCTCGTTGCGGTCGTAGCCGAAGTAGTACAGCGCCAGCGGTCGTGGGCGCGTGTTGACGTAGGCCAGCGCCTCTTCGAGATCGTCGTAGGGCACGATCGGCAACAGCGGGCCGAAGATTTCCTCCTGCATCACGCGCATGTCGTCGGTGGTGTTCAACAGCAGGCAGTGCGGCATGCGCCGTTGCTGCGCCTCGGCAAACAGCGGCACGACATGCGCGCCCTTGGCCTGCGCATCGTCGAGGCAGTCCTGCAGTCGCGTCAGCTGACGCGCATTGATGATCGCGGTGTAGTCGGGATTGTCCGCAAGGCTCGGATACAGACGCTGTACCGCCTCACGGTAGGCACCGACGAAGCCCTCGACACGCTCGCGCGGCACCAGCACATAGTCCGGCGCGACGCAGGTCTGCCCGGCGTTCATGCACTTGCCGAAGGCGATGCGCTCGGCGGCATCGGCCAACGGGACGCTGGACGAGACGATCGCTGGCGACTTGCCACCGAGCTCCAGGGTCACCGGTGTCAGGTTTTCCGCTGCCGCGCGCATCACCTCGCGGCCGATGTGCGTCGAACCGGTGAACAGCAGGTGATCGAACGGCAGCCGGGCGAAGGCCAGCCCGACCTCTACATCGCCGAGCACCACCGCTACCTGATCTTCAGGGAATATCTGCGCCAGCAGCTCCTTGAGCAGCTGCCCGGTGGCAGGCGTCGACTCGCTCATTTTCAGCATCACGCGATTGCCGGCGGCGAGCGCGCCGATCAGCGGCCCGATGGCCAGATAGAGCGGGTAGTTCCACGGCACGATGATGCCGACCACGCCCAGCGGCTGATAGACCACCCGTGCGCTGGCTGGCTGGAAGGCGAGGCCGACATGCCGGCGTGAGGGTTTCATCCAGCGCCGCAGGTGGCGGCTGGCGTAACGGATGCCGTGCAGGCTGGGCATGATTTCCGCCAGCAGGGTTTCGTCGGCCGAACGATGACCGAAATCCGCAGCGATTGCCTCGATCAGCGCCGGTTGATGGCCGGCCAGCACATCGCGCAGGGCGTCCAGCCAACGCAGACGATCCTCTTCCGAGGGCATCGGTGCGGCGTTGAAGGCCGAGCGCTGGCGGGCGAACAGGGCCTCCATGGCGACCAGCGCCTGCGGGATTTCGGCTGACATGCGGGCTCCTGATGCGATGTGCTGGAGGATTTCTAGAGTAATTACTCTAAACTGTCAACGAGACGTGCTTACCCGCCTGCTGGCGTGTACCGTTGCTTCCTTCGCTTCGCCGCCGAGAACTCGCCGCCTCATGGCATCCCGCACCAAGACCCGTGACCGCATCATCGAAGCCAGCCTGGGGCTGTTCAACGCCCAGGGCGAGCGGAACGTTACGACCAACCACATCGCCGCCCATCTCGGCATCTCGCCGGGCAATCTGTACTACCACTTCCCCAACAAGCAGGCGATCGTCGCAGAGCTGTTCGGGCAGTACGAATCGCGTGTCGACCAGTTCCTGCGCTTGCCGCCGGAGCGGGAAATGCAAGTGCAGGACAAGGCGCTTTACCTCGAAGCGCTGCTGGGCGCGATGTGGGATTACCGATTTCTCCATCGTGATCTGGAAGGCCTGCTGGATGCCAATCCGCAGCTCGCCCAGCGCTACCAGGCGTTCGCCGGCCGTTGCCTGCGGCATGCCCGGGCGATCTATCAGGGGTTCGTCGATGCCGGCATTCTGCTGATGGATCCGCTCCAGGCCGAGGCCTTGGCGCTGAATGCCTGGATCGTCCTTACCTCCTGGGTGCGTTTCCTCGGCACGGTTGGCGCGGGAGCCGGAAGCCTGGATCAACTACAGCTGCGTCGGGGCATCTATCAGGTGTTGGCACTGGAGAGTGGCTTCGTTGCTGCGCGTGCCCGCGAAGCCGTGGCGGCGCTGCAGCAGCAGTACTTCGTCGAACTGGACCCCCTGCCGGACTCGCGGGGCGTCTAGAGCAGGCGAGGGCTCACGGCGTTTGTGCCAGCCACTGCGGAATGCGCCGCTCCAGGTAGTAGCGCGGCCTACGCGGCGTGCCTTCGACAAAACCGACGTGGCCACCGTTGGCGTGCAGCTCGAGGGCGGTGGTGGCGGACAACTCGCCTGGTTCCGGCACGCTGTGGCGGAACACGAAGGGATCGTCCTCGGCCTGGATCAGCAGGGTTGGCGTCGTGATCGTCGGCAGGTAGTAGCGGCTGGAGGCACGGCGGTAATAGTCCTGGGCGTCGCTGTAGCCGTGCAGCGGCGCGGTGAAGCGGCCGTCGAAATCCCAGAAGGTACGCATGCCGTGCAGTGGTCCGAGGCTCTGCAGGGCACCGAGGTGGTTCAGCAGCCCCTCGCGCTGGAAGCGCTGCTGTTTGTCCCTCACGTAGGCGACCATCGCCTTCATGAAATGCGCCTGGTAGACGCGTGAGAAGCCGAGGCCGATGCGATCGGCACATTGGTCCAGGCGGAACGGCACGGACACCGCCACGGCCTTGCGCAGCGGACAACTGGCTGCCATTTCGCCCATGTACTTGAGCAGTACGTTGCCACCCAGCGAGTAGCCGACCGCATGCAGCGGCGCCATGGGCCGGCAGGCCTGCAGATGCCCGATCACTTCGGCGAGATCATCGCTGGCGCCGGAATGATAGGCGCGCGGCAGCAGGTTCGGTTCGCCCGAGCAGCCGCGCCAGTTGATCGCAACGCTCGCCCAGCCCTGCGCGCTCAGTTGTTGCTGCAGACCGAGCACGTAAAGCGAATTCGACGAGCCGGTCAGCCCGTGTAGCACCAGAACCAGCGGCGCTGTTGCTTCATGCGGGCCGTGCCAGTCCAGGTCGATGAAATCGCCATCGGCCAGCCACAGTCGCTCACGCCGGCGTTCGAGGCGCGGCGCCTTGCGAAAGAATGCGTTCCACAGGGTCTGCAGATGCGGCCCGGGAAGCCACCAGGCGGGTTGGAAGGATTCGGACACGGTTGCTCGGGTTCCTCGTTTGCTCCGACGTTAGAGCCTCGGCGGCGGGAAGAAAAGCACGATGCAGGCGTTGAATGATGCTGGCCGCCTGGCGACTTATGTCTTTGGGGATATGGTCAGCGCCGCCTAAGGGGTGGAGAGTGACGCGATAGTCTTATCCGGAACCCTGCCCATGACGCTTACCCCCTTCGATCAACTGCTGGCTGCCGCGCGCCATGAGCGCGAACCCCAGCGCCTGCTGTTCGTCTTCGTCAGCGCCGAACTGCCCGAGGACGCCACCGAGGCCGAGCGCCAGCGCTTCGAGGAAAATACCGGAGGCTCGCTGAAACCGGTGCTCTGCGTCGACAAGCTGCCCGAGGAACTGAGCGACTTCGCCGCGCTGCGTGAAGAGTCCGAGCGCACGGGCGTGGCCTGGGATCTGCTGTTCGCCGCGGCGCTGCCCGGCCAGGCCGGCATCACGCCAAACGCCGACGAGGCCGAGCAGCCACTGAAGATGATGGTCAGCGCCATCGAGACCGGCAATATCGGCCGCTTTCTGGCCTTTGATTGCAACGGCCAGACCGTCGACTTCTACTGATACCTTCGGTCTCAGCTCGCCGCGGCGTCGGACGGTGCGCTGCGCTCCCACAGCGCGTAGTGCACCTTGCCGGCCTGCTTCTCCCGATGCAGTCGCCAGTTCCCCGGCAGGCCGAGGCTGGACGGCAGTGCCTCGCTTTCGGTGTAGACCCAGGCGTGCTCGGCCAGCCAACCCTTTGCCTCCAGCAGCTCGCAGGCCGGTTGCAACAGATTCTTGTTGAACGGAGGGTCGAGGAATACCAGGTCGAAGGCGGTCGGCGTCTGGGTTTCCAGATAGCGCAGGGCGTCGCTCTGCAGTAGCTGGCCGTGGCCGCAGTTCAGCGTGTCCAGATGCTTGCGCAGGCTGGCGATGGCGTTGGCGTTCACGTCCAGCGCCAGGGCCATGCTGGCGCCGCGCGACAGGGCTTCCAGATAGATCGCGCCGCTGCCGGTGAACGGATCGAGCACCCGCGCGCCGGATAGGTAGGGTGCCAGCCAGTTGAACAGGGTTTCGCGCACCCGGTCCGGCGTGGGGCGCAGGCCTTCGGCATCGGGGAAGCTGAAACGGCGCGAGCGCCACTCGCCGCCGATGATGCGCAACTGACCCTGACCGCCGTGGGCGTTGGGGCGAATGGGTGGATTGGCCATCAGTGCTCCGGAACGCCGCTGGGCTGTTCGACTGGTTTATCGGTGGGCGGCGGCAGCGGTTGCTGCGCGACGCTGGGGCCGGCGGTGACGATGACGAAGGCGTCTTGCTGCAGATGCTTGTTCATCGCCGTCTTGACCTGTTCGACTGTCAGCGCCTGCACCTCGCCCATGAAATCCTCCAGGTAGGTCAGCGGCAGGTCGTAGAAGCCGATGCTGCCCAGCTGACCGACGATGTCGGCATTGCTTGCGGTAGACAGCGGGAAACTGCCGGCGATCTCGCGCTTGCTGCGCTCCAACTCGGCCTCGGTCGGCCCTTCGGCGAGATAGTCGCGGACCAGCTGCTGCACCAGATCCAATGCGCTATCGGTGAGTTCGGCGCGGGTCTGCATGCTGATCATGAACGGCCCTTCGGCACGCATCGGGCTGAAGCCGGAATAGATGCCGTAGGTCAGGCCGCGCTTTTCGCGCACTTCTTCCATCAGCCGCGTGCCGAAACCGCCGCCGCCGAGGATCTGGTTGCCCAGATAGAGCGCCGCATAGTCCGGATGGCCACGAGGGATGCCGAGCTGGGCCAGCATCAGGTGGCTCTGGTTGGAGGGGTAGTCGATGTGGTGCTTGCCGGCAACCGGAGCCTCGGGTGTCGGCGTCGTTGGCAGCGCCGGGCCTTCCGGCAGGGCGGCCGAGACGCCGGCTGCCAGGGCTTCGGCCTCTTCGCGGGAGAGGTCGCCGACCAGCGCGATCACCGCATTGCCTGCCGCATAGGCGCGGGCGTGGAAGTCGCGCAGCTGCTCGACGCTGATTGCCGGCACCGACTCGGGGGTGCCTTCGCTGGGGTGGGCNNTCGAAGCCGGCCAGCAGCTGATTCTTGATCCGTTGCAGCGAGTCCTCGGGGAAGCTCGGTTGGCCGAGGACCTGATTGAACAGCGCCAGGGCCGGCTCGCGCTTGTCCGGCGCGCTCAGGCTGCGCAGGCTGACCACCGCCATGTCGCGGTAGGAACCGTTGCCGAAGTCCGCACCTAGGCCTTCGAAGCCGCGGGCGATGGCGCCGACGTTCTTGCCCTCGACACCCTCGTTGAGCATGGCGTTGGTCAGCAGTGCCAGCCCGGGTACGTCGCCGTCCTGGCTGCTGCCGGCGGCGAAGGTCAGGCGCAGGTCGAACATCGGCAGCTCGCGAGCCTCGACGAACAGTACCTTGGCGCCTTCGGCGGTCTGCCAGCTCTGGATGTCCAGCTTGCGCCGGGCCAGGGGTTGATCGCCCAGCTCGGCGAGCGACTCCAGACGAGGTTTTTCCGGCGTTGCGGTCGGCACGGCAGGCTGGGACGCCTCGCGGGCGACATCCTGCTTCGCCGGCTCGCCGGGTTGTGGCAGGGCGGTGGAGCCTTCATCGCAGCCCGCCAGGCCGAAACCTGCTGCCAGCAGCAGGCCGAACAGGCCGTTGCGCAGCACTTTGCAATCACTCATCACGGGCTTCCTCGGGCAGAACATGGGCGACGCTCAGGCGGGAGCGGGTGAAATAGGTGCTGGCGGCCTGCTGGATGTCCTCGGGCGTGACCGCTTCCAGCGCGCTCAGCTCCTCGTCCATCAGGCGCCAGGACAGGCCGACGGTTTCCAGCTTGCCGATGGTGGTGGCCTGCTGGGTGATGGA
>DNMQ01000289.1 GCA_003488145.1 Pseudomonas sp. | reverse complement strand
TGTCTTTCGGTATCGGCCTTTGGGTGAGTGACGGTGACGAGTGGCAAGAATCCGTCACCGCACGAGCAGACTATGCCGCGCTGCTCGAAGCATCAAGCAAAATGCCGACGAATCTTGCGAGCGCAGCGGCACCGGAGGATGCTGCACGTCGAGAAGAAGACCGCACAAGCGTGACGGGAGTTCGCCGGGGGAAGGTAAAGATCGGTTCAGTCGCGACGCAGCAGTTGCCACGCACAGACGATGGCCATGCCGATGAAGCCCAGCAGGCTCCACTCGGGGATGCTCAGACCGAGCATGGTCCAGCTCACCTCGGCGCACTCGGCGGTACCGTGCAGCACCAGCCGCGCGATCTCCTGAAACGGCAACGCCTCCATCATGTATTCCAGGCTCGGCAGGCAACTCGGCAGCTGATCGGCCGGCACGCTCTGCAACCAGATCTGGCGAATCGCCGTGGCCGCGCCGGCAGCCACGAAGAGCAAGGCGAAACCGGAGTAGACGCGCCGCCCCGTCTTTGCCGGCCCGTGAATCGCCGCGGCCAGGCAGATCAGGCCGAAACCGATGACGCAGATGCGCTGGACAATACACAGTGGGCAAGGCGCAAGCCCCATCACGTGCTCCATGTAGAGCGCGATGGCGATTAGCAGGGCGCTGCCCAGAGAGGCGAGAGCGAACAGGGAACGAGGGCTGGCCAGGCGCATGATGGCTCCACTAGCTGGAAAAGTTCGCTACGGTAGTGGAAACGTCGATAGGCTTACAAGCCGCGCGGCAGCGTCAGGCCCGCCACATGGCGGACCTGACTAACCGATCACAAGGTGGCCGGGAGATTGCGATCCAGCAGAACCACGCCCTGCTGGAATAGCCGATTGCTGCTTTCGGTATCACCCAGCTGAGCCAGCAGCCGCGCCAGCTCGGCACAGGTTTCCGGACGATGATCGAAGCGCAGACTCGCCTCTAGGTAATCACGCGCCTTGCCCCACAGCTCGTTGCGCAGGCTGATCCGCCCCAGTGCCAGCAGCAGCACCGGGTTCTGCGGATGATCCTTGAGCCAGCCTTCGGCGTGTGCGAGCTGGCGCGCCGGATCGCGACCCTGCACCCTTCCATAGCGTTCGACCAGGCGATCATCGAACTGGCGTTTGATCGCCGTGTAGAGCACCTCTTCGGCCTTCGCCTGAGCGCCGAGACGAGCGAGCCCGTCAGCATAGCCGCGCACCACCAATGGCTCGCCGCGCAGCGCGCTGGGCACGGTCTGCCAGCGCTGATTCAGCGCTTCGAGGCTGGTCTCGGCAGGCAGTTCGGAGGGCTGACCGGCCTGCTCCACCGCGGCAGTCCAGGTCAGCACTTCCAACTCGTTCAGGCGTGCCGGTGGCAGCACGCGGTGCTTGCGCAGCTCCGGCAGCAACCGGCACAGCGCCGACCAGTCCTCCAGCTGCACGTAGAGTTGCTGGAGCAAGGTAAGAACGTAAGGGTGACGCGGATGGTCGTTTTGCAGTTCACCAAGCGATGCGCGCGCCTCGACATACTGGCCGCGGGCGATCTGCAGCTGCGCCTGGGTCAGGCCGATCGCCAGCGCCGCCTCGGGCTCGCGCTCGCGCGCCTTCTGCAGCAGCTCGTCGCTCTGCGCATATTCACCCAGCTCATTGGCTGCGCGCGCAGCACCCAGGTAATGCACCAGCGGCTGCTGGTCCTTTTCTGCCGCCAGCTGCAGATGCCCCAGCGCCGGCGCCCACTGCCCCTCGGCAAGCTCGCGCAACCCACGGCGAGAAGCCTTCTCCACCCGCCGGGCGCGGTGCCGGCGCGACCAGGGGTTGACCAGCGCGCCGGAGACCTGCAGCAGCCCGAGCAACCAGTGCACCACCATGGCCACCAGCCAGAGGCAGGCGACCAGGGCGAGGAATACCCAGAAGCTGGATTCGTAACGGAACTGGTCGTAGGTGATCAGCACGTAGCCGGCACTCTGGCTGATTGCCCAGCCGAGAAAGCCCGCGATCGCCAGCAGAAGGATGAATACAAGGGCCAGACGTTTCATGTGCGCTGAGCCTCCTGCGCCTCACTCTCCGCCTCGGGCTGACCCGGCGAATCTGAGGATTCAGACGATTCCGGCGCTTGCGCCTCATCGCCGCGCTCACGCTTCTGCACGTAGCCCTGCAGCGCCTGCAATGCTGGCGCGAGATCAGGCAGGGTCACCTCCACCTCGCGCCGTGACAGCTCGTCGAGACGTTTGCGCAGGCCACTCGCCTGGCCATTGTCTTCGCTGAAGTGATCCTTGAGCACAGAGCTGGCCTGTTCCAGCGACTGCCGATAGACCTCGGCATTGCCATTGAGCACCGCCCACTGGGCCTGCTCGATGGCCAGCGAAAGGGCCAGTCGCACCTGCCCCAGGGTCTGCCCGGCGAGCAGCGGCTTGACGTCGCCACTGGCATCGAACTCCACACGCACATAGCGCGTCAGCTCGTTCAGCCAGCGCTGCCAGCGGCTGTCCTGCGCGCTTTCCGACTGCGCCGCGCCATTGACGAATTCCGGTGCCAGCGCGCTGAGCTGAGCGGTTTGCCCGCGCAAGGCGCCGAGCTGCAGAAACAGCCCGGTGCGATCGAGCTCCGGCAGGCTGCGCAGGGCCTCGAGCCCTTCCAGCAGTTTCTGCCGCGTGCTGTAGGCACCGGGGTCGTCCTGCTTCTGCAGAATCAGGTCAGCTTCGTGCACCAGCATCTCGGCGCTGTTCACGTCCTGCATGGCCGAGAGCTGCAGCATTGCCATGCGCAGCAGGTGTTCTGCCTCGGCCAGGCGCCACTCTTCGCGACTGGCACCGAGCACCTGCTCGACACGCCCGGAAAGGCGCTGTTGATCGCTCTGCAATGTCGCCAGCAAGCGCCGCCGCTCCTCCAGCTCGCTAGCCGAAGGCAGCTGCTCCAGCCGGCCCAGACGTGCCGCCAGCTCACGCTCACGCTCGGCCAGCTGGCGAGTCTTCTCATCGGCACTCTGCAGGGCTTCGAGCTGACGATCCTCGTTGGCGCCAAGCTGCTGCAGCTGCCAGACGCCATAGCCGCCAAGCACCACACCACCCAGGCCGACCAGCAGCGCCAGAGCCGCAAGAGACTTCCCGCCACCGCTGGACGCCGGCCGGGATGGCGCAGGCTTCGCGGGTTTGACCGGATCGACGGCGGGGGTCGGCTCACTGGCGGGGGGTTGCAGCGGTTCTTTCTTGGAGTCTGCTTCGCTCACGTTTCCATCCTTTGCTTCAGGAGGCGGTCACCGCGGTTTCCCGCAACGCCGCCAGCAAGGCCGCGACGCTGGCGCCGCGGCAATCCACAATTCGTTTGGCGCCCAGTTGCCGAGCCATCTCCGCCACCCGCGGACTGGGTACGAACAAGGGTAGCTCAAGCACTTCGGGCCAGGTATCGGCCGCCAGCTCACGCAGCGACAGCAAACCCTGCCCACTGCTGACCACCAGGCCGTTGAGCCGTTCCGAGCGGAGCGTGGCGACGAGTGTTCCCGCCGGGTAATCGGGCAGGTAGCGCCGGTACAGCTCGAGGATATCCACCTGCACCCCGCGCGCGCGCAATGTCTCGGCGAGCAGCTCGCGGCCGCCCTCCCCACGCAGGATCAGCACCTTCGGATCGGGTCGGGCCAACGCCTCGCCGAGCCGCGGCAGCGCCAGCAGCGCCTCGCTGTCGTCGCCGCGCTCCGGCCAGCTGGCGTCCAGTCCGTAGTCGGCGAGTATGGCGCCGGTGGCGGCGCCGACGCTGAACCAGGCCTGGGCGAACGGTGGCTGCGGCCAATAGCGGTCGAGTAGCTCGATGCCCAGCCGGGCCGCCGGCTTGCTGACCACAATGACCGCGCAGTAGCGATCCAGCTCGAGAACCGTCGCGCGCTGCTCGGCGGTTTCCGGCAAGGGTTCGATCGCAAGCAGCGGCAGGCTGGCACTGTGAATCCCGGCTTCAGCCAATACCGCCGCAACCGCGCCACACTCCTCGGCCGGCCGGGTCAGTAGCAGGCGCCAGCCGGTCACGCGTGACCAGCCTCGCCGTAGACTGCCTGGAGAATCTGCTCCGCGCCCTGATCCAGCAGCGCTTCGGCAACCTGCACACCCAGCGCCTCGGCATCGGCGGCGGGCGCACGGCCTTCGGCGCGCAGCAGCACGGTGCCGTCCGGCTGGCCGACCAATCCGCGCAACCACAGCTGGTCGCCTTCGAGTACCGCGTAACAGGCGATCGGCACCTGGCAGCCGCCGTTCAATCGCTTGTTCAAGGCGCGCTCGGCGACGACACGTGTCGCGGTCGGCGCGTGGTTCAGGCATTCCAGCAGCGCATGCAGTTCGCTGTCGGTGGTACGGCATTCGATGCCGACCGCACCCTGACCGCCGGCCGGCAGGCTCTCGTCGACGCTGATGCTGGAGCGGATGCGTTCACCGAAGCCAAGGCGGATCAGCCCGGCGGCAGCGAGGATGATGGCGTCGTACTCACCAGCATCGAGCTTGGCCAGTCGGGTGTTAACATTGCCGCGCAGGAACTGGATCTTCAGGTCCGGCCGACGCGCCAGCAGCTGGGCCTGACGGCGCAGCGACGAGGTGCCGACCACACTGCCGGGCGGCAGCGCATCGAGGTCGTCGAAATGATTGGAGACGAAGGCGTCGCGCGGGTCTTCGCGCTCGCAGATGCAGTACAGGCCCAGCCCTTCGGGAAACTCCATCGGCACGTCCTTCATGGAGTGCACGGCGATGTCCGCTTCGTTCTCCATCAGCGCCGTTTCCAGCTCTTTGACGAACAGGCCCTTGCCGCCGATCTTCGCCAGCGGCGCGTCAAGCAGCTTGTCGCCGCGGCTGACCATCGGCACCAGGCTGACCTTCAGCCCTGGGTGCGACGCCTCCAGGCGTGCCTTGACGTATTCGGCCTGCCACAGGGCCAGGGCACTCTTGCGGGTGGCGATGCGAATTTCGCGAGACATGGGCAATTCCAGAACAGTGAATTGCCGGCGATGATAACAGGCCGGACAACCAGTCTGGGTTGGCCGGAATCAAGTAAAAGGGGTGTCACGCCACCGCGCCGGCGCCCGCCAGCTGCACGAGCTGACGGTCTCCAACGCAGCGAACCGTACTGGTTCAGAGGTTCTGCATCAGCTTGCGCACACCGGCAACATGGCGACGGCTCACCGTCAGCGCCTCACCCTCGAGCCCCTTGAGGAACAGCTGAAAATGCCCGAGCGGCGTGCGCTGCAGGCGCTCGATACGATCACGGAACACCAGCGCGTTGCGGTGAATACGCACGAAGCGCTCGCCGAACTCGTCTTCCAGAGACTTCAACGGCTCGTCCAGCAGCACCTCGCCACCGATATGGCGCAGGGTGACGTACTTGTGGTCGGCGATGAAGTAGATCACGTGGTCCAGCGGAATCAACTCGATGCCCTTGCGGGTACGCGCGCTGATGTGGGTGCGAGGCCCGGCACCGGAAACCGCTGCCGGCCGGGTCAACGCAGCGAGCTGCACTCGGTTCGGCCGTTCCGCCTTCTTCAAGGCCTCGGTGAGGTGTTCCGGGCGCACCGGCTTGACCAGATAGCCAACCGCGCTGACCTGGAAAGCCTCCAGAGCAAATTCATCATGGGCAGTACAAAAGATCACGGCAGGCGGCGCATCCGTCTCGCAAAGCCTGGCTGCAACCTGCAGGCCATCTAGCCCCGGCATGCGGATATCCAGCAGCACGACATCAGGGCGCAGTTCCTCGATCAGCGTCAGTGCTTCTTCGCCATTGCTGGCAGCGGGCTCGAGGACACGATAGCCGTCGAGGTCACCTACCAGTCGGCTGAGGCGCTCGCGGGCTAGAGGTTCGTCATCGACAATCAGGACATTCATATAGATCTGGCTTCCTGCGTTTGTCTCGCACATGGATAGCGTAGACATGTGTAATGGCGGCCTTCACGGCGCTCCACGCTGAGACTCGCTAGCGGACCGAAAAGTGCCGCTAATCGTGCGTCGATGTTCTGCAGACCCTGCCGTGTCCCGCGTGAAGCCTGCGCTTGAGCGGTTTCGTCGAAGGGGTTGCTGACCACCAACTGAAACACGCCATCGACATAATCGGCGGTTACGCTCACCACACCCCCCTCGATACGGGGCTGGATGCCATACACCAGCGCATTCTCCAGCAACGGTTGCAGCGTCAGCTGCGGAATCGGCAGATCGTCCGGTACGCCGGCGACCTGCCAGTCCATCTGTAGACGGTCGCCCAGGCGATATTGTTCGATCGACAGGTAGCGCCGCGACAACTCCAGCTCCTCGTTCCAGGCCACCAACGTGCCGGGCCGCGCCAGGCTGGCACGGAACAGGTCCGACAGATCCAGCACCGCCTGCTCGGCCTTGACCGGATCGCTGGCCACCAGTGCGGCGATGCTGTTGAGGCTGTTGAACAGGAAATGCGGACGGATGCGCGCCTGCAGCGACTCGATCCGCGCCCGAAGCTCGGCCTGCTCCTGGCGGCGCCACTGACTCTGCAGATAGAAATAGCGTAGCAACAGCCCGGACATGATCAGGCTGATCAGCGCGTGGCGCAGGTAGAGATTGACCTCCCCGTCGCGCGAAAGCGGGCCGCCGAGCTGGTAGATATCGGCCACCGCGGTGCAGGCCAGGGTCAACCCGACCACCAGCGCGCAGCAGGCCAGCCCGGCGAAGGCAGTGCGCAGACGCGCCAGCACGGGCCGCAGCAGACACATGGTGCCGGCCGAGAGCAGCACGATCCACTGCACGAACAACGACGTCAGCGCCAGCCGCATCCAGTCAAAGCCAGGCTGCATCGGCTCGGCCAGCACCAGCACGAACACCAGCAACTCAGCGAGCAGGACCAGGCCAAGCAAGGCATCGGGCTGGCACAGCTCGGGGACGAAGAAGTCATCGGATACGGCAGTGGA
>DNMQ01000288.1 GCA_003488145.1 Pseudomonas sp. | reverse complement strand
TCGCCCTTGAGGACGTTGCCGTTCTCGTCCTTCTCGTGCACATCCCAGATCGAAGACCAGGAGCCGACATCGCTCCAGCCAGCCGACATGGGCACTACGCAAGCCAGTTGAGTCTTTTCCATCACTGCATAGTCGATGGAATTGTCCGGGCAGCAGGCGAAGGTGGCGGGGTCGATCAGCACTTCTTCGCCGTTCTTCACGCTGCGCTCCAGAGCGAGCGAGCAGGTATCGTAGATGTCCGGATCGTGCTTCTTCAGTTCTTCCAAGAACACGCTGGCGCGGAACAGGAACATGCCGCTGTTCCAGAAATAGTCACCTGACTCCAGATAGCTCTGGGCGCGAGCCTCGTCCGGCTTCTCGACGAACTGCGCCACGCGCTTGATGCCATCGGGCAAGCCATGATTGGCGTCCTGGCTGGCCTTGATATAACCGAAACCGGTTTCAGGACGGGTTGGGGGGACACCGAAAAGGACCATCTCGCCGTTTTCCGCGGCATTGGTCGCCAGTGCCAGGGAACGCTGGAAGGCCTTCTGGTCTTCGATGACGTGGTCGGCCGGCAGGACCAGCAGCAGCTCGTCGCGTCCCTCTTCAACCAGCTTCATCGCCGCGATCCCAATGGCCGGTGCGGTGTTACGACCGAAAGGCTCGAGCAGAAGGCCTTGAACGCCGAGTTTGCGCGCGGCCAGCTGCTCCTTGACGATGAAACGGTGGTCCTTGTTGCAGACCAGCAGCGGTTGCTGCATGCCATCGAACGCCAGGCGTTCGACGGTCTGCTGGAACAACGTCTGCTCGCCGGTCAGGGCAAGAAACTGCTTGGGGAAC
The DNA here is from genome assembly GCA_003488145.1 of Pseudomonas sp. Lineage (GTDB taxonomy): Bacteria > Pseudomonadota > Gammaproteobacteria > Pseudomonadales > Pseudomonadaceae > Stutzerimonas. The sequence goes on along the minus strand of DNMQ01000288.1, from coordinate 8,815 downwards.
GACTTGCGGGAAAGGGGCCACAGTCGGGAGCCGCTACCGCCTGAAAGAATAACCGGGATCATATTGCTTCTCCTGAATCGTTTCGAAGGTCGTTCTACTTGTCCGGTGACGCCGGCCTCTTGGCCGCGCCTGGGTTGTTGCTGTTCTTTGTCGGGGGAATCGCCAGTTGGCTGGACGAAATCCGCTGTCCCGAGGCATGCCTCGAGATTGAAATCTGCTGTCTGGTTAATCGCCTGGATGTCGCACCATGGCCGTTAGGCCGCATGTGTCTCGGGCGAGATGTCGATCATGGTCATCTGCACCGGGCACTCGTGGTCGGCGTTTGGCGCACTACTGAGGAGCGCCATCGTCGCGCGCGGTGCGTGGCACCTGCCGGTCGAACGGGAGTGATGCGCTTGCATGGCCGTAACCCTCTGTTCGTGCCTTGCTCGGCGTTTGCCGTGTCAGATGCCGCGTAGGCTCTGCTCGACGCCGCGGCTGTCGGCTGGATAATCAGCCGTATCGCCGTCTGAAGTTGCGCTACCGCCAAGATCGACTGACGATCTCGAACGGAGCGATCTGCGAAATCGATGACCCAATGCACGTTCATGTGCGACGTCCCTTTCCAGCTGGAATTGTCGGTACGCGCTTATGATTGCGTGCCACGCTGGATAGTTCCCGCCTCGGCAACCGTTGATCGGCGAGTTTTTGCGAACGGATTCAAGGTGCGCTCACCGGCCCGGCGGAATGCGGAGGGTTGATCGGGCGGTGTTGGTAGAGGCTGTGGGGCGTGCTGGGCGGACCCGCTAATGGGGTCGGTGAGGGCGGCGGCAGCGCCCTTGCAGGGCCCTCCGCCGGCATTGAGTTGTTACTGGTCGGCGGCGTCGCGCAGGAATACCAAGCGGTCGCTGGTCGAATCATCCCGACTGTAGCGGTAGCCCTGGTAGTCGAATTCCGGCAGCTGATCAGGGTTGCCGATACGCTCCTTGATCACCCAGCGTGCCATGAGGCCCCGAGCCTTCTTGGCGTAGAACGAGATGATCTTGTACTGGCCGTTCTTCATGTCCTTGAAGTCGACGTTGATGACCCGTGCGTTCAACGCCTTGGGTTTGACCGCGCTGAAGTACTCGTTGGAGGCCAGATTGAGGAGAACGTCATCCCCTTGTTCCGCAAGTGACTCATTCAGCCAGCCAGTGATGCGCTCGCCCCAGAATGCGTACAGATCCTTGCCGCGCGGATTGGTCAGTTTGGTGCCCATTTCCAGCCGATACGGCTGCATCAGGTCCAGCGGCCGTAACAGGCCGTAGAGCCCCGACAGCATGCGCAGATGCTCCTGTGCGAACAGCAGGTCGCTCTCGGTGAAATCCTCGACGCTCAGTCCGGTGTAGACATCGCCCTTGAAGGCGAGCAGGGCCTGCTTGGCATTCTCCGGCGTGAAGTCAGCCGACCAGCTCCCGTAGCGCGCGACATTCAGGGCGGCCAGCTTGTCGGAAAGGTGCATGAGTTCGCTGATCTGCGCTGGCGAGTAATCGCGCAACAGGTCGATCAGCAGTTGCGAGTGCTCCAGGTACTGAGGCTGAGTGAAGCGTTCGGTTATCGGGGGTGTTTCATAGTCGAGCGTCTTGGCGGGGGAAATCACCATCAGCATGTACGGGTCTCCTGTCTGATGGCGCGATTGTAGGGGTACGAGCGGAGCGGCTCCAGCTATGGCGGCCATAGGCAACGGTTGACCTTCCCCGCGTGGCAAGGCACAAGCTGGAAGGCGTCAATGAAGGAGTTCGTATGTCTGGCTGCAATCATGCGCAATGGCAACCACCTCACGACTACCGTCCGCTGGAGCGCAGCTCCGAGCGTCAGACCTGGGCGGTGGTCATTCTGACCGGCTTGACCATGTTGGTGGAGATCATCGCCGGTTACTGGTTCAACTCCATGGCGTTGCTGGCGGACGGCTGGCATATGGCCTCGCACATGGTAGCCATCGGCCTGGCGGCGTTGGCGTATCTGCTGGCTCGGCGCTACGCGGCGGACCAGCGTTTCGCGTTCGGAACCTGGAAGATCGAGGTGTTGGCCGGTTTCACCAGCGCCTTGCTGCTGGTCGTCGTGGCGCTGTTCATGATCGGCGAATCGCTGTCGCGGCTCTGGTCGCCGGTCGCGATCGGTTTCGATGCAGCGTTGATGGTCGCCGTGATCGGCTTGCTGGTGAATCTGCTGTCCGCCTGGTTGCTGCGGGATCAGCATGACCACGGTCACGGTCACGGTCACGGTCACGGTCACGGTCACGGCGAGCACGGGCATGACCATTCGCATGAGCACGCTTCGGGTGGCAAGGACCTGAATCGGCACGCCGCCTTCATCCATGTGCTGACTGATGCGCTGACGTCGGTGGCTGCGATCATCGCGCTGCTGGGCGGCAAGTTCTTCGGCTGGAGCTGGCTGGACCCGGTGATGGGTATCGTCGGCGCGCTGGTGATCCTTGTATGGGCGCGCGGCCTGTTGCGCGAAACCGCCAAGGCGCTGCTCGATCGGGAGATGGATGATCCGCTGGTGCACAGGGTTCGGGAAGCGCTGCAGGACGTGCCGGATACCGAAGTCACCGATCTGCATCTGTGGCGGGTAGGGCGGTCGCAATACAGCTGCATCCTGAGCCTGGTGACGCATCAGGCGCACACCGCCGACCACTACAAGGCTGCGTTGCAGGGCTTCCCGCAGCTGGTGCACATCACCGTGGAAGTGAATCGCTGCGACGAAAGCGCGCACCCTGATCATCGACAATAGCGCGGCTGAAATACGCGCGCCAAGGCCGTTTGGTCGATTCGTGAAAAAAAGTCGAGTTCAACGGAAAAGTCTTTTGTCTGTCATAACTTTTACGGTATTACCGAATTCAGACCGCCGAACCCTGCGACACAGGTGGCGGCTCCTGGGCAGCCCCGAATCCACCGGCTACCCTCGTCCGCTCACCTGAATCGCATGGCGGTTACTGTGCAGCGAAGCGCTTTTGGCTCTTCGTTTCTGGCCCCAGAAGAAGGTGATCGGTATGGATGACTACGGCAGACCTCGCGCGACCCAGCCCACGCTCTACGTCCTCGACACGAATGTCCTGATCCACGATCCCAACGCTTTGCTGAACTTCCAGGAACATCAGGTCGCCATCCCGATGACCGTGCTGGAGGAACTCGACCAACTCAAGGCCGGCAAGCACAGCGTCGCAGCCGAGTGTCGTCAGGCAATCCGATTGATCGACAAGCTGCTCGGTGACGCCACACCGGAAGAGGTCGAGCTCGGCGTGCCGATCCAGCGCGGCAAGAGCGGGCCTTCCGGCAGTCTTTCGATCCTCATGAGCAAGCGTGGCGAGTCCAACGCGTTGCCGGAGGATCTGAACGACAACAAGATCATCAATCAGGTGGTCGAGCTGAGCCGACAGCGTCCCGGCTTGCCTGTGGTGCTGGTGACCAAGGACATCAACATGCGCCTGAAGGCGCGTGCCTGTGGCGTAGCGGCGGAGGATTACCATACCGATCAGCTGGTCGATGACGTCGGCCAGCTTTCCCCCGGCTATCACAGTGTCAGCGGCTCGTTCTGGGAGCGCGTGAGCAAGGTCGAGACCCATCAGGGGCATGGGCGCACCTGGCACCGCGTGCAGCTGACCGACAACCTTCCCGCGGTACACATCAACGAGTTCATCATCGACGAACAGGGCTTTGTCGGCTGGATCAAGGGCATCAAGGCCGATGAGCTGCTGCTCCTCGACCTGCATCAGGAGCCGCTGCTGCATCAGGAGGCCTGGGGCCTGCGCCCGCGGGACATCCATCAGGCATTGGCGCTGTTCGCCTTGCTCGATCCGGATATCCATCTGGTCAACCTGTCCGGCGCCGCCGGTTCGGGCAAGACCATTCTCGCGCTGGCTGCGGCCATCGAGCAGACCGTGGTCAGCAAGCGCTACCGGCGCATCATTGCCACCCGCAGCGTGCAGGGGCTGGACGAGGACATCGGCTTTCTGCCCGGCACCGAGGCCGAGAAGATGGAGCCGTGGCTGGGTGCAATCACCGATAACCTCGAAGCGCTGCACATGGAGGACGAGAACACCCACGGCAGCATCGACTACATCCTGCAAAAGGTGCCGCTGCAGTTTAAATCGCTGAACTACATCCGCGGCCGCAGCTTCCAGCAGAGCCTGATCCTGATCGACGAGTGCCAGAACCTCACGCCGCACCAGATGAAGACCATCATCACCCGCGCGGGCAACGGCTCGAAGGTGGTCTGTCTGGGCAATCTGGCGCAGATCGACACGCCGTATCTGTCGGCGACCAGTTCGGGGCTTACTTACCTGACCGAGCGCTTCAAGGATTTCTCCCACGGCGTGCACATCACCTTGCAGGGTGTACCGCGTTCGGTGCTGGCCGAATACGCCGAAGCGCACATGTAGCGGAGGCGCGTGCGGCGATGCCCGGTAGTACCTCTTATGGGGGCGGGTTCATCGCCGGCGGCTGCGGTAGACTCGTGATTTAACGATCAGGAGCGCCGAATGCTCACCCATCTCGATTCCCAAGGCCGGGCCAGCATGGTCGACGTCACCGACAAGGCCGTGACCGCGCGTGAAGCCGTGGCCGAGGCCCGCGTGCGCATGCTGCCGCAGACCCTGCAGATGATCCAGCAGGGCGGTCATCCCAAGGGCGATGTCTTCGCCGTGGCGCGCATCGCCGGCATCCAGGCGGCAAAGAAGACCTACGAACTGATTCCGCTGTGCCATCCGCTGCTGCTCACCAGCATCAAGGTCGAGCTGCAGGCGGATGGTGAAGACTGCGTACTGATTCGCGCTGCCTGCAAGCTGGCCGGGCAGACTGGTGTCGAGATGGAAGCGTTGACCGCTGCCAGCGTCGCTGCGCTGACCATCTACGACATGTGCAAGGCCGTGGATCGCGGCATGGTCATCGAAGGCGTGCGCCTGCTGGAAAAACTCGGCGGCAAGAGCGGTCACTGGCAGGTGCCGGCATGATTACCGTCCAGTTCTTTGCCCGTTATCGCGAAACCCTGGGCACTGATGGCGAGCGCCTGCAGTGGGATGCTTCGCTCGCCAACGTGGATGATGTGCGCCAGCAGCTGCTTGCGCGGGGCGGTGTCTGGGAGGTGCTTGCCGAGCAGAACCTGATGTGTGCCCGTAATCAGGAACTCTGTGGTCTCGATGAGCCGATCACCGATGACGATGAAGTCGCTTTCTTTCCCACCGTGACCGGAGGCTGAGCATGGCGGTTCGTGTACAGACGGCAGCGTTCGATCCGGGGGCCGAACTCAATGCGCTGCATGCGGCCAACCTGGGGATTGGCGCGGTCGCCGGGTTCGTCGGTTACGTAAGGGATTTCAACGATGGGCAGGATGTCGCTGGAATGTTCCTCGAACATGCGCCGGGGATGACCGAAAAAGCACTGGAGAAAATCATTATCGAGGCGGAGCAGCGCTGGCCATTATTGCGGCTCGACGTGCTGCATCGCGTCGGGCCCCTGGAGCCAGGTGAGCCCATCGTCTTCGTCGGTGCGGCGAGCGCCCATCGCGACGCTGCCTTCGATGCATGTCGCTTCGTGATGGATTATCTGAAGACGCGGGCGCCGTTCTGGAAGAAGGAAACCACGCCGTCCGGGCCACGCTGGGTGGAGGGCCGCGCGAGTGATCAGGTCGCGGCTGGGCGTTGGAGCGAGAACGGCTGAGCCGTCAATAGAAGGTGATGTACATCTTGAAGGCCAGCGTCGAGAACATGGTGAGCACGCCCAGGCCAAGAAGGCCCACGCCCCAGTCCCGGTCCCGGTAGTTGAAACCTACGCAGAGCAGGATGAAGCCGATGATGATTAGCGACAGTAGCCAGTGCATGCTGTCCATCGATGTCTCCTCGAGTTCCGATCTAGCTATCACTCTAGCCGCTTGACCTCTGTTGAGGCCTGATTCAGGTCATTGATGGAGGAGGTGATTGACGGTCGCAGGGGCGCGGCGAATACCGCGCCCAATAGGCTCAGCGCGAGTGAGGGACCGGGGCGAGCAGTTCCGCCGGCGGCATTTCGCACTGAATCTTGCGGCCAATCAGCGCTTCGATCGGCGGCAGGGCGAAGGAGTCGTCCTCGCCGGCGAAGCTGATCGACGTGCCGCTGGTGCCGGCACGGCCGGTGCGGCCGATGCGGTGCACGTAGTCATCCGGATCTTCCGGCAGCGTAAAGTTGATTACGTGGCTGATGCCGTCGACATGGATGCCTCGACCGGCGACATCGGTCGCCACCAGTACCCGAATCTTGCCTTCGCGGAAACCTTCCAGCGTGCGGATGCGCTTGTGCTGCGGCACGTCGCCGGACATCTGCGCGGCGCTGATGCCGTCCCGGGTCAGGCGTTCCTCGATGCGCCGCACTTCATCCTTGCGGTTGGCGAAGACCATCACCCGCGTCCAGTCATTCTGGGTGATCAGGTTGTACAGCAGCTTGTACTTGTCACTGCCGGCCACGGCGAATACGTGCTGTTCTACGGTGTCGCTGGCGACGTTTTCCGGTTCGATCTCGACGATGGCGGGATTGGTCGTCCACTGCTGCGCCAGGTTCATCACGTCATCAGTGAACGTGGCTGAGAACAGCAGGGTCTGGCGCTCGCTCTTGGGCGGCGTCTGCCGGATGATCTGGCGGACCTGCGGAATGAAGCCCATGTCGAGCATACGATCGGCTTCATCCAGCACCATCACCTCGACCATGTCCAGATGCACCTCGCCGCGCTGGTTGAAATCCAGCAGGCGCCCGGGCGTGGCAACCAGGATGTCGCAGAATTTCGATTCCAGCAGCTTGAGCTGCTTGTCGAAGTCCATGCCGCCGACGAAGCTCATCACGTTCAGGTTGGTGTACTTGGTCAGGTCCAGCGCGTCATTGGCGATCTGCACCACGAGTTCACGGGTCGGCGCGATGATCAGTGCGCGCGGTTCGCCCATATAGCGGTCCCGCGGCGGCGGAGTGTCGAGCAGCTGTGTGATGGTGGAGATGAGAAACGCAGCCGTCTTGCCGGTGCCGGTCTGGGCGCGGCCAATGGCGTCTCTGCCAGCGAGGGTATAGCCGAGCACCTGGGCCTGGATCGGCGTGCAGTAGGGAAAACCCAGGTCATGAATTGCGTGCATCAGCTCGGGTGCGAGCTTGAAGTCGTGGAAGCGGGTCTTGCCTTCGGCCGCATCGACCTCGAAGTCCTCCAGCTTCCACGCCGGAGCGGCGGGTTTTGGCGGCTTGCTGCTGCGTTGACGGCGCGGCTTTTCGGCGGCGCGCTCAGCGGTCTGCGGCTTGGGTTGAGAATCAGGCGTCGTTGCTTGCTGAGGGGCGCTGTGTTGGCCCTCGTGGTCGGCGGCGAGCACGTCATCGGCTGCGCTGGCCCGTACATCCGGGGCCTTGCCAAAGATTTTCTTGAGTGCTTTGAGCACGGTCTTCTCGTCATTTATTAGGAAAGTGTCGCGCGCCAGTGTAATGCAAGACGCATGCATGGCGAAGCCTCGCGCACGGGAAGGCTTGACTTCCAGCGGGCGCACTCGCGCCTGGCGTATTGTTGTGCGATACCGCGCGGGCCTGGTCAGGGCCTTGGGGCATGGCCGTGCCTGATGCCAGGTTCAAACGTGGCAGGATGCCGGCCGCGCTTGAGCCTGCCAGGTGGCGGACGGTCAAGCGCGCCGCCCATCCTTCATTTGATGAACAGGCAACCGGAGCTGGTGCTCAGGAGGCGGCATCTTCGCCAAGCAAAGGTGCGAGCCAGTTGCCGATGTCGCGGATTTCCTCCGGGAGCACCTCGTGGCTCATCGGGTACTCGCGCCAAGTGACATTGACGCCGGCGTCGTGCAGGCACTGATAGGCGGCACGGCCCATCGCAGGCGGCACTACATCATCGCGGCTGCCATGCAGGCATAGCGCCGGATAGCGCCGGACATCATCGGAAAGCTCGAGGCGCTCGGCAAATGTCGGGGCATAGGTGGACAGTGCGATGACGCCGCCCAGCGGGCCCTGCCAGCGCAGAAATGCCGTATGCAGCACCACCGCGCCGCCTTGGGAGAAGCCGGCGAGAAAGATGCGTGCCGGATCGACGCCCGCGTCACGCTGTGCTTCGATCAGACCGATGACCTGTTGCGCCGATGCCTCGAGTTGCTCGCGATCAATCGCGCGGGCTGGGCTCATGGCCAGGATGTCGTACCAGCTGGGCATGCTCCAGCCACCGTTGATGGTTACCGGACGCGTTGGTGCCTGCGGCAGAACGAAGCGAGTGCTATGAAGCTTCTGCTGCAGCGCTTCGGCCACAGGTAGGAAGTCATAGCGATCAGCGCCCAGGCCATGCAGCCAGATGATGCACGCATCGGCAATGCCATTGGGTTCGAGGATCAATGGTTCGCTCATAGATCGGCTCCAGTTGGGGGCAAGTTGCCTCGTCTTGGGGCATTACGTGCCACCGGCGAGGGAGTGGCGCGAGGTTACCCGCTCGCGCACTTCGATAGAACCCGCAACCTGGCGTATCCAGCTCATTGCCGGATGAGCTGGTACGCGCCTTGCTAAGTTCAGTTCGACTCAGAAGGGAACGGCTCGCATGAGCGAGTCGAGGTAATGGCACAAAGAACATTGCCGATCATCCACGGACGACTAGACTCAGGTCAGGCTGCGCCGCTTCGCTGCTGCCGGTTACGCATCGAGGGGCAACAGGCCCGAACCCGAGAATAAGAAAGCAAACTGGAGGTTTCGATGATTAGGGTGAAATCCACACTGGCTGCGCTGGGTGCAGCGTCACTGCTGGGAATCAGCGGGCTGGCGCAAGCGGGGGCGACCCTCGATGCAGTGCAGAAGAAAGGATTCGT
>DNMQ01000286.1 GCA_003488145.1 Pseudomonas sp. | reverse complement strand
TAGGCCAGCTGCGGCACGAGCGTCAGTCGATAGCGGGTCAGGCGCTGGCCGGATTCACCCTGGGCGGCCTGATGCACCAGTCCATGAATGCCGCTGCCGTCCGGCGCGAAGGAAAGGAAGGCCGGGCGATGCAGCAGGCGTTCCAGATCCAGATCGGGGTGCTCGCTGACCAGTTCCAGGTCGAAGCGATAGGGCTGGCTGATGGCCTCGCGGCCCTGGAATTCGAGCACCTTGAAGTCGTGCTCGATGCCTTCGAGGGAAAGCGTGAAGTGGGCCTGGTTGGCGGGGTTGAACATGGCGTCTTTCCTTCCTTAGAGATCGGCCGGGCTGATATTCAGCCGTTCCATGCGATACAGCAGCGTACGCCGCGGCAGGCCGAGTTCGCGGGCGGCCTGGCTCTGGTTGCCGCCGTTCTTGCGCAGGCAATCCATGAGCAGGCTGCGTTCGACGCGCTCCATGCGTTCGCGCAGGTTCAGGCTGCTGTCCAGGCTCGCCTCCACATGCAGATTGAAGTGCTCCGGCAGCAGTTCACCGCCCTCGCAAAGCAGCACGGCGCGCTCCACCAGCCCCTTCAATTCCCGCACGTTGCCGGGGAAGGCATAGCCTGCCAGACGTTCGAGCGCGGCGTCGGACCAGCGACACAGATCGCGCTGGAGGAACGCGCAGGCCTTGTCGGCGAAATGGCGGGCTAGGCGCAGGATGTCCTCGTCACGCTCGCGCAGCGGCGGCAGTTCGATGGGGAAGTGCGAGAGGCGGTAGAAAAGATCCTCGCGGAACAGGCCGTTCTCCACCTGGCTGCGCAGGTCGCGATGGGTGGCGGCGACGATGCGCACGTCGACCTTGTGGGTTTCGGTTGAGCCCAGCGGGCGCACTTCGCCTTCCTGCAGCACGCGCAACAGTTTGGCCTGCAGCAGCAGCGGCATGTCACCAATCTCGTCGAGGAATAGCGTGCCGCCGTTCGCCGCATCGAGCAGGCCGCTGCGGTCGCGGTCGGCGCCGGTGAAGGCGCCCTTGCGGTAGCCGAACAGCTCACTTTCCAAGAGCTGCTCTGGCAGCGAAGCGCAGTTTTGCACGATGAAGGGCTTGCTACGGCGGAAACCGCAGTCATGGATGGCGCGCGCCACCAGTTCCTTGCCGGTGCCGGTTTCTCCGGTGAGCAGCACGTTGACCGGGCTGTGCAGCACCTTGCCGATCAGCTGGTAGACCGCGCGCATGCGCGGGCTGTCGCCGATCAGGCCGTAACCGCTGGCGCAGGGGCTGACCGGTGCGGCAGGTGGCGTGGTGCTGCCGGGCGCGAGCAGGCGTTGGAGCAAATGCAGCTGGGCGAGGCCGAAGGCACCGAGCTGGGCCAAGGAGCCGCTGAAGCCTTGTAACTCGCGTGACTCGGTACTGGCCGTGAGCAGCAGGCCGGCGACGCGCTGCTGCTCGTCCTGCAGCGGCAGGCAGAGCAGGCTGCGCCACGGTTTCGGGCTGTCCGGCAGGAAACCCGAAGCATGCAGGCTGCTGTCCAGTTCGCTGAGGCAAAGGGTCTGATTCTGGCACAGACAATACTGCAGCAGCTGCTCGCCGTCGTAATCACTCGGCAGACTGGTGGCCTCGCGTGGCTGCAACAGGCCGTTGTGCCACTCGGCCGAGAGCGTCAGGCGGGTATGGGTGGCGTCCAGCAGATAGAGCTGGCTGAGCTGGCAGTCGCTCAGCTGCGCCGCGGTTCCCACCAGCCCACCGAACAGGCTGTCGGCATTCGCCGCGCGCGCCAGCCCGGCGAAGCGGCCCAGCAGGGCCTCGGCATAGCGCAGCGGCTGTGGCACCTGATTGAACATCGCGGACATCTCAGGCGAACTCACAAACCAGGGCACCCTCGCCATCCAGCGTGGCATGCACCCGCTGCAGCGGCTGGCCGCTAGCCATGGCATCGAGCAGGCGGTCCACCACCAGTGGTTGCAGGTGCTGCTCGATCAGATGGTCGATCAGGCGCGCACCGCTGTCGCTGTCGCAGCAGCGCTCGGAGAGGTGCGTGACCAGCGCCGGACAGTGGCTGAACTGCAGCTGGCGACGCTGCAGTCGCTCACCGAAGCGTGCCAGCTTGAGCGCAACCAGCTCGTCGAGCACCTCACCAGCGATCGGGTAATAGGGCACCACGCGCATGCGCCCGAGCAGGGCCGGCTTGAAGTGCTGCGACAGCTGCGGACGGATGGCCAGCTCCAGATCCTCGGCCGCCGGCCGCTGCCCGGCGCTGCAGAAACTGGCGATGCGCTCGCTGGCAAGGTTGCTGGTCATCAGGATCAGGGTGTTGCGGAAGTTGATCTCGCGGCCTTCGCCGTCATTCGCCACGCCCTTGTCGAAGATCTGATAGAACACATTCATCACACCCGGATCGGCCTTCTCCACCTCGTCGAGCAGGATCACCGAGTAGGGTTTCTGCCGCACCGCTTCGGTGAGCATGCCGCCTTCGCCGTAGCCGACATAGCCTGGAGGCGCGCCGATCAAGCGGGAAACGCTGTGTTTCTCCTGGAACTCGGACATGTTGATCACGGTGAGGAAGCGCTCGCCGCCATACAGCAGGTCGGCCAGGGCAAGGGCGGTCTCGGTCTTGCCGACCCCGCTGGGGCCGACCAGCAGGAACACGCCCACCGGAGCGTCGGGCTTGTTCAACCCGGCCGCTGCCGCGCGCATGGCACGATCCAGCGCTTCTACGGCCTGTTCCTGACCGCGCACCCGGGCGCGCAGATCGGCGGCGAAGTTGGCGACCTGGGCGTTGTGCTCCCGGGCCAGCTGCGCCAGGGGCACGCCGGTCCAGTGGCTGATCACCTCCGCCACCAGGCGCGGGCAGACCTCATGGCTGACCAGTCGCTGCTCGGCCTGGGCTGCCGCAAGTGCGGTCTGCACGGCGCGCAGCTCGGCCTCCAGTTCATCGAGCGATGTGGCCACGCCGCCCTCGTTCGCATCGCTGCGTGCTTCGGCCGTGCGTTTGCGCAGGTCGAGCAGGCGCTCAGCGAGCTGGCGCTGCCTGGTCCAGCGGGATTCGAGCAGCTCGATCTCGCCCCCCGCCACGATCAGGCGTTGCTCCAGCTGTTCCAGCGCAGCCGTGTCGACCGGCAGGCCGGCGGCCAGATCGCGGCGCATGGCTTCACGCTGACGCTCGCCTTCGGCGATTTCGCCACGCAGACGTTCCAGCGCCTCGGGCGCGGCGGCGAGGCTGATGCGCACCCGCGCGCAGGCGGTATCCAGCACATCGACGGCCTTGTCCGGCAGCTGCCGGCCGGCCAGGTAGCGTGCCGACAGCTCGGCGGCGGCCGTGACCGCATCGTCGCGCAGGTAGATGCCGTGGCTCTTTTCATAGACCGGCGCCAACCCGCGCAGGATGGTGACGGCTTCCGGAACGCTCGGCTCGTGCAGTTGCACCGGCTGGAAGCGCCGGGCCAGCGCCGGGTCCTTCTCGAAGTATTTCTTGTATTCGCTCCAGGTCGTCGCCGCGATGGTGCGCAGCTCGCCGCGTGCCAGGGCCGGCTTGAGCAGGTTGGCCGCATCGCCACTGCCGGCCTGGCCACCGGCGCCGATCAGCGTGTGCGCCTCATCGATGAACAGGATGATCGGCTTGGGCGAGCCTTTCACCTCGTCGATCACGCCCTGCAGACGGCGTTCGAATTCGCCCTTCACGCTGGCGCCGGCCTGCAGCAGGCCGAGGTCGAGGCACAGCAGCTCGACGCCCTTGAGTGCCGCCGGCACTTCGCCGGCGGCGATGCGCAGTGCCAGGCCTTCGACGATGGCAGTCTTGCCGACCCCGGCCTCGCCGACCACGATCGGATTGTTCTTCCGCCGCCGGGCGAGGATGTCGATCATCTGGCGGATCGCCGAGTCGCGGCAGAGCACCGGATCGAGCTTGCCGTCGCGGGCCTGCTGGGTGAAGTTGTGGGTAAAGCGCGCCAAATTGGATTCGCCACTGGCTGCCGGCTTGCCGTTCGCAGTCTGCGGCTGCTGGCTGATGGCGAAGTCGCGCAGGCGCTCGGCATCCAGCCTGGCCAGCAATGGCTGGTAGTGGCTGCCGGCATAGCGCAGCGGATTGCGCAGCAGCGCGAGAATCAGCGCGGCCTGGTCGATCTGGCTCTGGCCGAGCTCCAGGCTGGCCACCAGCAGGGCATCCTGCAGCCATTGCACCAGTTCGGTGGAAAACACCGGGTTGCGCGACTCGCTGTGCTCGCCTCGTGGTTGCAGCGCCTGCGCCAGGGCGCCGGCATCCACTTCGGCGTCCAGCAAGGCTCGCTTGAGCAATCCATCGGAACGCTCAAGCAGGCCGAGCAGCAGATCCTCGACGAGAATCTTGCTGCCGCCACGTACCACGCAGCGTTCGGCTGCGCCTTCCAAATCGCGCTTGGTTTCGGCGTCCAGCGCCTGTACCAGCTGTTGCAGATCGACATTGATCATTTTCATCTTCCTTAATGGGTCTGGCTGCCGAGAGTGACCAAGCCGTCGGCGCGTTCGCGTCCGAGCCAGCTGGTCCAGCCGAGGCGGCAGTTGTTGTCGGCGCCGATGCGCAGCTCACGGATCTCGTCCGGGCGAAGCTCCAGGCGCAGGTCGTAATCCAGCGGATCGCGCAGGGTGAAGCGCACCAGCGCACAGAGCGGCTGGTAGCCGCTGCCGATAGGCAGGAATTCGTGGAAGCGATTCCAGTCCAGCTGGCGGATATGGATGCGAAACTTGCCGCCGCGGTCGCGGACCCGCTCGCCGAGCACCAGGCTTTCGCCCAGCTGGCTGTTGGCCTGGCCGAGACGGTTGCGTTGCTCGCCGAGGATTTCCACCTGGCGCTCCAGGCATTGCTCGATGTTCAGCTCGGCGTGCTTGAAGTAGTAGCGCAGCACCGATTCGATCAGTGCTGCCGAGTGGGCGCGCAGGCTGAGCAGACCGAGATAGGGCAGCAGGCGCTTCCAGTTCAGCTCTGGCGCGTTGCGGATGGCCTCGCCGCTGAGTCCGACCAGAGCGAACAGCTGCTCCGAGAAGGGGTCATGGGCGCCGCTGGTGAAGCGGGCCCGGTAGCGGTATTTCTGCCAGATTGGCAACAGGAGGCGCTGCAGGCGATTGTTGAACAGGTCGAGAAAGTCGCGGGTCGGGTTGCCGTCCTCGCTGTCGCCAAGTGCCTGTTCACCGTAGAAGGCCGGTAGCGGCGAGCCGGCGCCGAACAGGCTGACCAGGTTGATGCGCAGGCGCGCGCGCCACTCGCCATGCTCCTGGAAGAACTGCACCTGCTCGATATCGCTGCCGGGAAAGCCCAGGCTCGGATTGGCCTGGAACTCCAGGCGCTCGTAGAGCGATTCTTCGTCCAGGCCAGGGTTGAGCTGGCGCAGGCGATCGAGCACCAGCAGCACGCCCTGGAACAGGCTGTACTCGCGAATGCCGCGGTTGAGCGGTTTCAGAGCAGCGGTTGCTGACCCATGCGCGGCGTCCATTGGTACACCTCTCCCTGTGTGCTCTGCACGCGCAGCTCGTGATACGAGTTGAGGCTGGCGTAGAGGGCGAAGAATTCGTTGAGCACCGAGGCGAAGAGGAACAGGTCGCCCTCACCGATGAAGCCGTCCTGGTTCATGGTCAGTTCGGTGCGTACGCCGCGCACCGGCAGCCCGCGATGCAGGCGATCGACGTGCTGGTGGGCGATGTGAGTCAGGCCGCCGAGGCGCCGCCGGCTGACGTTCTCGGCGTGCTTGTCGTAATAGCGCGGCAGGTCGTAGGTCTCGAGGATCACCTTGAGCGCCTCGACGTTGGCCAGCGACAGGTAGTTCAGCGACATGTTGCTGATCAGCTTCCACAGATAGTCACGCTGCAGCGGCGGCGCGTAGCTCGGGGTGACCGCCGAGATGTTGCGGAAGCTGAGGAATTCCGGCGTGTCTTCGCAGGGCTTGCAGATGTCGCCGAGCTTCAGCTGGCGCGGCAGGTTCTGGTTGGTACAGGTGAGCTCGATGGACAGCGTCTCGTGCTGGTCGAGGTTGCGCAGTCCGAAGCTGAGCCAGGTTTCCTGTCCTTCTCCGAGCAGCGAAGGTTGCTGGCGCACGCTGTAGTGCGGCCGCGCCACCGGCACATCGAAGCTGGCGTCATGTTCGAAGGATTCGAACGGCACGTATTCTTCGTAGCCCATGCCGCCGGGTTTCCAGCCGGTCACCCGATCCACCGAGAACACGCCGCACTGCTGCGAATCGTACTCGGCGGGTAACAGCAGGTACTGGTCCTGCTTGCCGTCCAGGCGGATCGGGATGGCATCGTGCGGGAACAGGTTGACCACCGGTGTGCAGTACAGGCGCACGTTGTCCAGCGTCGGACGTATGCGCTGCACGCCGGCCTTGTGAATGTCGAAGCGCAGCTCCAGGCCGCGGGCCTGCTTGAGCAAATCCTCGGGGATGCGCTGGATGACCTCCAGACCCTTGAGGTCGACGAAGAGAAATTTGTCCGGGAAGGCGAAATATTCCTGCAGGTAGCGATAGCCGCGGAAAGTGTTGAGCGGGTAGGGGATCAGCGCCTCATCCTCGGCGAATCCCACCGGTTCGACCTGCTTGGCGTTGAGCTGCAAGGGCGTCAGCGGTCGGCCATCCGGACCGGTCAGCGGATGACCCTGCGCGTCCAGCGGCACCAGCTCGATGCCGCCCAGATGCCGCAACAGGTTCAGGTAGAGCAGCTGGCTGATATAGGGCTCGCCTGCCAGGTGCAGGCGCAGATGGTTGAGACCGATCTCGCCGAGATGGCCATCGGCGCTCATCTGCAAGCGCAGGCTGAGCAGCGCCCCGGTGCCCTTGACCGAATACTCCAGCGCCTGCAACGCCAGCGGCAGCACCTCGGTGGCGTAGGCGGTACGAAAGCAGCAGCTCACGCCCTGCACCGGATTGGATTCCACCGGCGTATTGCGCGGCACCGTCAGTGCCGGGCCGGGGCGCTTCAGCGGATCGAACTGCAGCATGCTGAAGGCTGGCAGCGGACGCATGTAGTTCGGCCATAGCAGATGCATCAGCGAGTGGGTCAGTTCCGGCAGCTCGTCATCGAGCTTCTGCCGCAGCCGCCCGGTGAGAAAAGCGAAGCCTTCGAGCAGCCGCTCGACATCCGGATCGCGCCCGGCCTGCCCGAGGAACGGCGCGAGCGCCGGGCTGCGCTCGGCGAAGCGCTTGCCCAGCTGGCGCAGGGCGGTGAGTTCGCTCTGGTAGTAATGGTTGAAAGACATGTCTAACGATTCATCCTTGTCGTTTCGTGTCCGGCGCGCTTGCGCGGCGGGGTTCCTAGCGTCGGCGGTAGCATCCCGTGGAGGTGTCCATGTTCACGAGCAGGCAGTTGCCGTGTGGCTTCAGCCTCATCTTGTCGAAGAAGGCCCTCGGCCCGCGCTCGCGCAACTCGATCTGCCCGTCCACCATTGCCCAGCGCCCTCGACCCTGGATGTCGAGGCTGCCGTAGTAGAGCACCGCCTCGAACGTGCCCTGTTCATGGAGCAGCAGCTGTGAGCCCATTTCCATCACACCGACCAGTTCGTAGCGCCCGGCCAGTTCGCGCGGCGGCGGGGAAGTGTTGGTGCAGGCGGCCAATATCAGCGCGAGGGCGGCGAGCGCCAGGCGGGTGTAGGGCGAGGAGGATCTACCATGACCCATAGGGCACCCCGTGTTGCTCGATATAGGCCTTGGCTTTGTCGGAGAGCGGACGATGTTCTCCGTTGGATGTACCGCCGTATGGTCCGACCTTGCTGATCGCGGCTTCGAAGCGACCGATTTCGATGGATTGCAGGCAGGGGCCGCCTACCCAAGCTTTTGCGATTCCGCTGGGGGCGAGGCCGATGGTGATGTCTTTGCGAAACTGTCCATCCAGCCACTTGCCCTGAAAGTGGCAATAGCCGCGCTGAGGCTTGAGCATTTCCTTGCGCACCCACTCGGGAATATTGATGCGTACGTTGTAGGTCTGCGGCTCGACCATTGACTGCCAGCGAACAAATACGATTTCCGGCAGATCGATGCCTGGCAGGTCCTTGCCTGCGCCCCCCGCTGGATGCTTGGGCCAGCCGTCGACCTTGCCTGTATAGGACGGGACCCCGCCACTGACGCGCTCGTAGGCCAGCCCTCGGCGGTCAATCACATCCACGCTTTCCACCCAGACCTCCATATGTTCGGGCGCGAAGACACCGACATACCAGGCGTTATAGGGGAGTTTCGGTTGGGCCTGGCTGCCGGTGCAGCCGCAGAGCAAAAGGATTGTGCAAGCGAGGAAAATTTTTTTCAGCTCGCTTTGGTCATAGCATTCAAGCGGCACACTGTTGGTCGCCTCAGCATTTGAAATCATGGGCATAGCGCCATATCACGGACCCGCCAAATCGTTATGCCGCGGGCTTTACGCTCGATTGGCGACTGCGCTAACTGCGCTAGAAAACGCTCTTTATCGAGCACGATCGACTTGCCTCGAGCGACGATGTCCAAACGGTACCCAGGTGGAACACTCTGCTCGATGCTATCGCTGAAAGTGATTTGGGACAGAACCTCGATGGATTCGCCTGAATCGAGTTTTTGACCCGGGCTAAAGGGTTCCTTGCCATTCGAATATTCGTGGACGGATATTTCGACGGGATAGACGCACGTGTTTTCGAAGTTGGCTACGAAAGCGGTTTTCGGTTGCGCACTGCAGCCGGCGATAAAGAATGAGCAGAGCAGTAGGCTTCGCTTAAGCATTGAATTTCACCCTTGCTAACCAGAGCAGCCCCTTTACATCGTTCTCCGAAGCTACGGTGCGCGCCCAATAGTCCAGCATGTTGCGTGGACCATCAGAGTGGTAGTGCATAAGGTCTATTTCCCCTCCGGCAGGGACCGGGTTGTTGTCCAAAGGCTTCTGGGTCAGCACTGTGGAGGTCGACTTGTGACTCCACGAATACTCAGGAATCATCCCGCCATCCCCGTACTCGTTCAGGATGAGGTGGCCCAGCTCATGCGCCGCGGTATGCTCGAACTCCTGGTCAGCGAAATCGACCGTATAGTTGGCCGCGGCCCACCAGCCTTGGTTGTGGTAGATCTTCTTGAACATCGCAAAGCTGGTAGAACGTCCGAAGTCATCACTAATCGACGCAATCAAGGGGAAGTCTTTGGCGCTAGGCTTTTCGTTTACCCGCGCCGACACCTTGACTCGGAAGACGCCCTTGTCAGTTTGGACGGCCGCTCCAATGGCGCCACGACTCCCATCACGCGACCAGTAGCGTTCAATACCGCTCTTCGCTAAAGCTTTGAGTTCCGCGAAATTTCTGGCCGTCAGTTGTTCATTACGGCCCTTGATCCCGCCGTTTGAAAAGCTGGGACGGACAGTGAGCTCTACCGTATTCCCGTTGCGATTAACACGTGCATCGACCCAGGTGGCTTCCTCGGCAGAGTTGCTCAGGCGTAACGTTGTAACCTGCTCTTCGCCACCGATGCGGGCTGTCAGCTGTACTACTAGCTGCTCACTCTTGAGCACACCCGTATCGAGTACGCCGTTCAGGTCATAGCCGTCCCACTGCCAGAGGTGCTCGCCTGCGGGTAGTAATCGAGAGGTATCCGTTTCGCTATATACCAACGTTTCCCTATCGAAAACCTCGAGAGCCAGGCTGTCGGCCTTCTGCCTGTGGTTCTGCACTAGGAAGTCGATGGTCTCCCGGTTTTTCGTGGTGCCAGAAGGCAATTCTGTAAAGTCTGGAATCATCAGGGGCGTCAGCACTCGGTTGCCTCCGTGCATAAGCCGGATGCTGTAGTCCAGCGCCGCTTGTTCTGAAGCTTGCGCAGCAGGAACAAGGGCATTGACGAAATTGGCTGCGGCGGTTGCGGCAATGGAAAGCGAAGAAACCGGGCTGACCGGCAATCCGCCACCACTCGTCCCAATAATCACCGTACCCGAACCGGCGGTGACGACATTGCCGTGGTTACCCACACTGCCCACCACCGCCGCCGGCTTGCCATCGATCAGCACGTTGGGGATTACCGCGCTGGCCATCGCACCGCCGCAGGCGGAAGCGTCGCCCATACGTGCGGCCGGCAGGCCGTCGAACAGCACGTCGGGCGAGCCGGCGGCGATGGGGTTGGTGCCGTGGCCCGTCTTCGGGCAGGCGGTAGGATCGCCGAGGCGGGCTGCGGGTTTGCCGGACATCCGTTGTCTCCTTACTGGACCTTGACCTGTCCGCTGCCATCCAGGCTGGCGGAAAAGCTGACCTGGCGCTTGAGGTCATCCACTTCCAGCAGGCCTTCGATGGTGAAGGCGAGGGTCAGTGGATCGTGGGTGCGCGGCAGCGACAGCACGCGCACCTGGGTCAACCTGGGTTCGTACGCTTCGATGAAACGTTCGATGGCGATACGCGCCTGCTGCAGCGAGTCGTGCAGCGACAGGCGCATATCGTTGAGATCGGGCAACCCGTAGTCGGGCAGCGTCTGCACGCTGCCCGCTCGGGTGCTGAGCATCTTGGCCAGATGGGCAGCCACCGAGGCCATCGCCGCGACTTCGCGGCTCCAGCCAGAGCGCCGTGCGGCGTCACCGCCGAGGCGTTCGAAGAGGCTGCCGTATCCGTTCAAGTGCTTATTCCTTGTCCAGCTTGCCGACCAGCGACAGGGTGAAATCCGCGCCCATGTACTTGAAGTGCGGACGCACGCTGAGGCTGACGCGGTACCAGCCCGGTTCGCCCTCGACGTCGCTGACGTTGACCTGGGCGGCGCGCAGCGGACGACGGCTGCGTACTTCGGAGCTCGGATTCTCCTGGTCGGCGACGAACTGGCGGATCCACTTGTTGAGTTCCAGTTCGAGGTCGGTGCGCTCCTTCCATGCACCGATCTGCTCGCGCTGCAGTACCTTCAGGTAGTGCGCCAGGCGGTTGACGATGAACAGGTAGGGCAGCTGGGTGCCGAGCTTGTAGTTCAGCTCGGCGGTCTTGCCTTCCTCGCTATTACCGAAGAACTTGGGCTTCTGCGCCGAGTTGGCGGAGAAGAACGCGGCGTTGTCGCTGCCCTTGCGCATGGTCAGGGCGATAAAGCCTTCCTCGGCCAGCTCGTACTCGCGACGGTCGGAAACCAGCACTTCGGTCGGGATCTTGGTTTCGATCTCGCCCATGCTTTCGAAATGGTGCAGCGGCAGGTCTTCCACTGCTCCGCCGCTCTGCGGGCCGATGATGTTCGGGCACCAGCGGAACTTGGCGAAGCTGTCGGTCAGGCGGCTGGCGAAGGCGTAGGCGGTGTTGCCCCACAGGTAGTGCTCGTGGCTGCCGGCGACGTTTTCCTTGTAGACGAAGCTCTTCACCGGGTTGTCTTCCGGATCGTAGGGGTTGCGTAGCAGGAATCGCGGTACGGTCAGTCCGACGTAGCGGGCATCTTCCTGTTCGCGGAAGCTCTGCCACTTGGTGAACTGCGGGCCCTCGAAGTGATCCTTCAGGTCCTTCAGGTCCGGCAGGCCGGTGAAGCTTTCCAGACCGAAGAACTTCGGGCCGGCAGCGGCAATGAATGGCGCGTGGGACATGCTCGCGACGCTGGCAACGTACTGCATGGTCTTCACGTCGGGCGCGCTGGGGTCGAAGAAGTAGTTGGCGATCAGCGCACCGACCGGCTGGCCGCCGAACTGGCCGTACTCGGCGGTGTAGATGTGCTTGTACAGGCCGGACTGAACGATCTCCGGGCTGTCTTCGAAGTCGTCGAGCAGGTCCTGCTTGGAGGCGTTGAGCAGCTCGAGCTTGATGTTCTCGCG
>DNMQ01000287.1:3636-5523 GCA_003488145.1 Pseudomonas sp. | reverse complement strand
ATCCAGGCTGCCGCGGTAGTGCTTGAGGCCCATGCCGAGCAGGATCATCGCGCCGACCAGGGCGATGCCAGTGACGATCAACAGGGAATAGCGCAGGGCATTGTCATCGCCGAAGACGAAATCGGTGCCCAGCGCCACCGCGGTCGGGCCGATGCCGAGGCCGACCATGGTAATGACGAACAGGTATACCGCCGACGCCTGGCCGCGCATGGAGTTGGGCATGATCTCCTGGATCGCCGCCGGGCCGACGCCGAAGGGCATGGCGATGGTGAAGACGTGCAGGGCGATCAGCGCCAGCGCCAGTTCGCCGGTGCCGGCCAGGTAGGCGAGATTGAGCGGCAGGGTCAGCGCGGCGGAGATGATGCCCACGCGCAGCGGTGCGTCGCGATAACCGCGCCGGTGCAGCAGGTCGGAGAGCCGCCCGCCGGCGATGATGCCGATCGAGCCCGCCACCGCCACCACCGAGCCGTAGAGCACGCCGACGTCGCTGGCCGACCAGCCGTAGGTGCGGATGAAGAATGTGGGAATCCATGCCGAACTGCCGTAGGCGGCGAAGGCCAGGCAGGCGAAGCCGAAGTTGTGGCAGAGCACGGTGCGGCGGTTCTGGCGAATGTAGCCGGCCACCTCGCTGAGTGGCACTTCGACGCCGGCGCCAACGCCCTTGCGCGACGGCTCGCGGATCAGCAGGAGCACGGCGGTGAACAGCACGCCGGCTGCACCGAGTACGAGGAAGATCAACTGCCAGGGGCGGACCATGCCGAGCACCGGCAGCTCCACATCGCCCTGTGCTGAGGCGAACTTGACCACCAGCCCGCCGAGCAGGAAGGCCAGACCGGAGCCGATGTAGATGCCCATTGAATAGACGCTCATCGCGGTGCCGCGCAGCTTGGGCGGGAAGCTGTCGGCGATCAGCGAGTAGGCCGAGGGCGATAGCGCGGCCTCGCCGACACCGACGCCGATGCGAAACACGAGAAACTGCCAGAAGGTCCGCGCGGTGCCGCACAGCGCGGTCATCAGGCTCCACACCAGCACGCCGATGGCGATGATGCCGCGGCGGCTCTTGCGGTCGGCCAGGCGCCCGATGGGCACGCCGCAGATGGTGTAGAACACCGCGAAGGAGAAGCCCATGAGCAGGCTCATGTGGGTGTCGGTGATGTCCAGGTCACGGCGGATCGGCTCGACCAGCAGGTTGAGGATCTGCCGATCGACGAAGGACAGCACGTAGGCGAGCATGAGGATGGCGACCGTGACCCAGGCGCGGGTTTGCGAGGGGTAGCCGTTATTGTTGTTGTGCATGGCAAGGCTCCATTTTGTCGGAGATCCACCATCCGGCAAGGTGAATAATCCCTGCATATGTTTCGAAATATGCTAGCAGTGTTCCGCTCTGCGAAATTAATGCGCTTGGAGTCAGGCCACCGTTTGGTGTTGGCTCGGCATCAGCTCCGGCAACAAGCGCGGCGTCCACAGGTTGTCGGCGAAGCCGCGACGGAAGAAGCCGAAGTGGCCGATCCGCGTGGCGCCGATTTCCGCTGGCGCGATGCGCTGCATGGTTTTCGGTGCCGAGCTGTAGAAGCCATGCAGGGATTCAGTGTTGCGCGCCGACATCATTTCGTCGTCGCTGAAGGACAGCGAGGTCAGGGGCGTGCGCACGGCTGCGAAGGCCTGGCGCATGGGCTCGCCCTCGACACCGACCAGGTAGTCCGGATGCAGGCACCAGCGCCGCCACTGGCGAATCACCCCGGCGGGCAGGTCGCCGACCGCCCCGATGCGACCGCCGGGGAAGTAGCCGGCCACGGCGGTCAGTACGGGCGCCAGACCATGCCAGAGCAGCCAGGCCTTGTTGCGGATCTGCGGGCTGTTCTCGCGCCAGTAGCCGCTGCCGGCGGC
>DNMQ01000287.1:0-3551 GCA_003488145.1 Pseudomonas sp. | reverse complement strand
AGTAGAAGATAATTCTAGAAAAATATTCTAGTTCAGACTGGAGGCCGGATGGCCCGTAGTAGCCGCAAGCAGGAAATCCTTCAGGCCGCACTCGCCTGTTTCACCGAGTTCGGCGTGGAGGCGACCACCATCGAGATGATTCGTGATCACTCCGGCGCCAGCATCGGCAGCCTCTATCACCACTTCGGCAATCGTGAGCGGATCATCGCCGCGCTGTATCTGGAAGGCATCGGTGAGTACGCCGCGCTGCTGGAAGCTGGGCTGATCGGGACGCTGGACGCAGAAGCCTGCGTCCGGCTTTTCGTCACCAGCTACATCGACTGGGTGGTGGCGAACCCGGATTGGGCGCGCTTCGTCCTGCACAACCGCGGGCGGGTCGAGGCCGGCGAGATGGGCGAACGGCTGCGCGAGGTCAATCGCGCCCACGGCGAGCGGGTCGGGGCGATTCTGCGGCGCCATCGGGAAAGCGGAGCCTTTCGGCGGATGCCCGGCGACTGCTTTCTCGCGGTGGTGATCGGACCCTGCCATGACATGGCGCGTAACTGGCTGGCGGGGCGTTCCCGCACCGCGCTGGCCGACTGCCGCGAGCTGCTCGCGGACATCGCCTGGGCCAGCGTCAGGGCCTGACGATCAGACGCCGAGGCTTTCGATATCGCGGGCGAGCATTTCCAGCTGGTGGGCCAGCGAGTTCTTCAGGGTTTCCTCGCTGAGCTGGAATGACGGCGCGCCGCAGGTGAGCGCCATGATGCTGCCGTCGGCCAGGTGCAGCGGCACACCGGCGGCCATCACGTTGCGGTCCCAGTCGCCGAGCGACAGGCAGAAGCCGTGCTGCACGAACTCCTCGAACGAGGCGTGCAGCGAAGCCTCGATGGCGGCCCAGTCATCACCGTACTTGCTGGCCAGAGCGGCCATCAGATGCTCGCGTTCCTTCTCCGGGGTGGCGGCGAGAAAGGCGCGGCCAGCGGCGGTGGTGGCCAGCGGCAGGCGCACGCCGGCGTCCATGCGCAGGGTGGTGACCTCGGCCGGGCGGCAATTCTCCACGTAGATCATCGACAGCCGGTCGCGGCAGGTCAGGCCCACGGTGGTGTTGGTGCGGCGGGCGAACTCGTCCATGTACGGCTTGGCCAGCTGGCGCACGCGCAGGTTGGAAACGTAGGCGTAGCCGAGCGCCAGCACACCGGAATCGAGTTGGTACTTCTCCAGCTGCTGTGAATAGCTGAGGTAGCCGAGCTTGGTCAGCGTGTAGGTCATGCGCGACACGGTGGGCTTTGGCAGCCCGGTGATGCGTGCGATGTCCTGATTACCCATCACCACCGAGCCATGGGTGAAGGCACGCAGCACGTCCAGCCCGCGGGCGAGGGCCTCGACGAACTTGCGATCCTTGGGTGTGCCGGTGTCTTCGATGTCGTCGCTCATGGTCTCGGTCTGTCTGGCTAGTGGGCAGCGGTGGCGAACGATAGCAGATCGCCCGACGCCGGGCAGTGCGGGCATTGGCGATCATTGCGACGGAAAAAGCGATCTACTACTATCGGATTCGACATCCAGTTTCGCACAGTAAAACAATAATTCATTTTGGAGAATGTCGATGTCCGCTTCCGTGCAAGGCTACGTGGCTACCGAACTCGCCCGTGGCGGCTACCAGAACGTCCATGACCTGCTGGCTCAGGCCTGCGCGAAGCATCCGCAGCGCGCGGCATTTTCCTGTGGCGACGACCAGCTCACCTACGCCGAGCTGGGCAGTCTTGCCGACGCGTTCGCGCGCTACCTGCGGCATCACGCCGGGCTGCAACCCGGTGACCGGCTGGCGCTGCAGCTGCCCAATTCGTTGCAATATCCCATCGCCGTGTTTGGCGCACTCAAGGCGGGGCTGGTGATCGTCAATACCAATCCGCAGTACACGGCCGCCGAAGCCCGCCATCAGTTCCGCGATTCCGGCGCCAGGGCGATCCTTGTGCTCGATCGGCTGCTGCCGCTGGTACGCGCGGTGCAGGCGGACACCGAGCTGGAGCACGTCATGCTCACCAGCGTCGATGATCTGCAGAGGCCGATTCACGAAGGCAGCGAGGCGGGAACGCAGCGCTTCATGCAGGCCCTGCGGCTGGGGGCGGAAAGCCCGCCGCTGGAGCGCGAGGCTGGCCTCGACCGGCTGGCGCTGCTGCAGTACACCGGCGGCACCACCGGTGTGTCCAAGGGCGCGATGCTCAGTCACCGCAATCTACTAGCCAACGTGCTGCAGACCATCGAGCTGTTCGACAAGCCGGGTCTGCTGGAGCCTGAAAAGGACGTGCGCATCGCGCCGCTGCCGCTATATCACATCATGGCGTTTGCCACGAACTGCCTGAGTTCGGTGGGTATGGGGCTGCACACCGTATTCATCCGGGACGGGCGCAATCTGGACGAAACCATCGGTGCCATGCAGCGCTATCCGTTCAGTCTGCTCAGCGGCATCAATACGCTGTTCGTCGGGCTGATGAATCACCCGGAGTTTCGCAGCATCGATTTCTCCAATCTGAAGTGGGCGACGTCCGGCGGCGCGCCGCTCAACAGTGAAGTCGGGCGTCGCTGGCAGGCACTGACCGGGGCGCCGATCCGCGAAGGTTTCGGCCTGACCGAGGCCTCGCCTGTTGTGGCGACCGGTACACAGCTGAGCCCTTACCGCGAGGGCTACATCGGCCAGGCGCTGATCGAAACCGAGCTGCGCACCGTGGATGACGAGGGCAACGACGTAACGCCGGAAATGCCGGGCGAGCTATGGCTGCGCGGCCCGCAGGTGATGCGGGGCTACTGGCAGCGACCGGACGAGACGGACAAGGTGCTCACGCCCGAGGGATGGCTGAAGACCGGCGATATCGCCTTGCTGGATGCCGCGGGCTTCGTGAAGATCGTCGATCGCAAGAAGGACATGATCCTGGTCTCCGGCTTCAACGTCTTTCCCAGCGAGATCGAGGATGTGCTGATGCAGCACCCTTCGGTACGCGAATGCGTGGCGGTGGGGATCCCTGATGCGCGCAAGGGCGAGGCGGTGAAGGTCTTTGTCAGCCTGCGGGAGGCAACCGATGATCAGGCCCTGCTCGAGCATTGCCGCCAGTTCCTGACCGGCTACAAGCTGCCGAGCGCCATCGAGATCCGCGACGAGCTGCCGAAGACCGCGGTGGGCAAGCTGCTGCGCCGTCAGCTGCGTGACGAGGCGCGGGCAGCGGGCTGATCGCTGCCTATATATATGTAGCGAGGCGACGAGCGGGGCTGTTGCAGCGGGCGCCCCACGGGCTTGCCGGCGGGGCTCGGCAAGCCCAGCGCAGCCGGGCGGAAAAATCAATCCGCGCTTGTTGCTCCGGGGCCTTTCTGATATAAAGCAGCGCTCTTTTCTAGGGGCCCGGTATCTTCGCTCGCAGCGTGACCGGTAAGACCCCCATGAATCGTGGCGCTGAGCGCCGAACTGACAAGTGAATTCAAGCGGCCAACCCATGCCGGGTTGGGCATGTGGTTTAGAGGGCTGAGGCATGTCGAGAGTCTGTCAAGTTACCGGTAAGGGTCCGGTAACCGGGAACAAC
>DNMQ01000233.1 GCA_003488145.1 Pseudomonas sp. | reverse complement strand
GGCAACAAGGGCTTCGAGGGCCTGGCCTACGATAAGGTCGGCGAGCGGCTGTTCGTCGCCAAGGAGCGCAACCCGGTCAGAATCTACGAGATCGCCGGCTTTCCCTATGTCGCCGAAGCACCTGCCGTGCATATCAACCAGCACCAGGCGCGGCTTTTCGTGCGCGACCTGTCCAGCCTGCAGTTCGATGAGCGGAGCGGGCATCTGTTGGCGCTGTCGGATGAGTCGCGGCTGGTGGTCGAACTGGATGGCAGCGGGCAGCCGCTCAGCAGCCTGGCGCTGGATGCCGGCAAGCATGGGCTGGAACAGGATGTGCCGCAGGCGGAAGGCATTGCGATGGGGCCGGACGGCACGCTGTATGTCGTCAGCGAGCCGAACCTGTTCTACGTGTTCAGCAAACAGGCCAGGTGATCGGTTACCGCCTCGATCACCGGCTTTGAAGGCGGTCAGGCGGTCGACGCGCTTTCGTCCTGCAGGGCGGCATTCGGTGCGTGGCGTAGTACCGAGTCGCAACCCTGCTCGGCACTGTGCAGGCTGGCGTACATCTGACTCTGGCCGATGACCTGCCCGTTGGTTGCCTTGAGCACGAAAAAGTACTTGCCGTTGCTCGACTCCTTGACCTCGAACGCACCTTCGCGCACCGCGTTCTTGCGCACCGAATCGATGCCGTTGAGCGCCGAGGCATGGGCCTTGTATTGCTCGCTGGACAGTACGACTTGGCCATTGCTGGCCAGAAGATTGAAGTGGAACTGGCCGTTGCTGGATTTCTTCAACTGGAATTTGCCGGACATGGCGACACCTCCTGTGATGAGCTGCGGCGGATTCGCCACAGCTCACATAAAGCGTAGTCGCCAGTTCGGCGTCGCGCCGTTGCGCTTCGCCGCAGCGGATCAGCGCTTGAGTGTCCGCACGCCGTCCTTGGTGCCGAGCAGCAGAAGATCCGCTGGGCGCATGGCGAACAGGCCGTTGCAGACCACGCCGACGATGTCGTTGATCTTGCCTTCCAGTTCCGGCGCGAAGCCGATCATCAGGTTATGCACGTCGAGGATGACGTTGCCGTTGTCGGTGACCACGCCGTCGCGGTAGACCGGGTCGCCGCCGAGCTTTACCAGCTCGCGGGCGACATGACTGCGCGCCATCGGGATGACTTCCACCGGCAGCGGGAAGGCGCCCAGCTGCTCGACCAGCTTGCTGCCGTCGGCGATGCAGATGAAGGTCTTGGCTACCGCGGCGACGATCTTCTCGCGGGTCAGGGCGGCGCCACCGCCCTTGATCAGCTCCAGGTGCTTGTTCGCCTCGTCGGCGCCGTCGACATAGAACTCCAGTTCGCTCACCGAATTCAGGTCGTAGACCGGGATGCCGTGCTGCTTCAGGCGCTCGGCGGTGGCTTCGGAGCTGGCCACGGCGCCGTCGAAGAAGCCCTTGTGCTTGGCCAGCAGGTCGATGAAGAAGTTGGCGGTGGAACCGGTGCCCACGCCAATGATGCTGCGATCGCTGAGGTGCGGGACGATATGGTCGACGGCGGCCTGGGCGACGGCCTGCTTGAGCTGATCCTGGGTCATGGCGGGAATCCGGGCGGGAAAGACGAAGGCTCGGATTATAGCCCTCTGCAGGCGGCGGGTCTTGTCATGCCGAAGCCGTGGTGGATTGCCGGTGGTCGCCGGGGGCGTGCGGGGGGTAGACTCCTCGTTCCCTCGCAATGCCTGCCAAGACAGCCAGAATGCTCGAACATTACGTCAAGAAGATCCTCACTTCCCGCGTCTACGACGTCGCCATCGAAACCCCGCTGCAGCCCGCCCGCCAGCTTTCCGAGCGAATCGGCAACCAGATTCTGCTCAAGCGCGAGGATCTGCAGCCGGTGTTCTCCTTCAAGGTCCGCGGCGCCTACAACAAGCTGGCGCAGCTGTCCGCCGAGGAGCTGGCACGTGGCGTGGTCACGGCATCGGCTGGCAATCACGCCCAGGGCGTTGCGCTGGCGGCCAAGCAGCTGGGGATCAAGGCCACCATCGTCATGCCGCGCACCACGCCGGAGCTGAAGGTCCAGGGCGTACGTGCCCGCGGCGGCAAGGTGGTGCTGCATGGCGATGCCTTCCCCGAGGCGCTGGCCTACTCACTGAAGCTGGTGGAAGAGAAAGGCTACGTCTATATCCACCCCTATGACGATCCCGATGTGATCGCCGGGCAGGGTACCGTGGCGATGGAGATCCTCCGTCAGCATCAGGGGCCGATCGACGCGATCTTCGTTCCGGTGGGCGGCGGCGGCCTGGTGGCTGGCATCGCCGCCTACGTGAAGTATCTCTACCCAGAGACCAAGGTGATCGGCGTCGAGCCGGACGACTCCAACTGTCTGCAGGCCGCAATGGCTGCCGGCGAGCGCGTGGTGCTGGAGCAGGTCGGGCTGTTCGCCGACGGCGTGGCGGTGGCGCAGATCGGTCAGCACACCTTCGAGCTCTGCAAGGATCATGTCGACGAAGTGATCACCGTCAGTACCGACGAGATCTGCGCGGCGATCAAGGATATCTACGACGATACCCGCTCGATCACCGAGCCGGCAGGTGCGCTGGCCGTGGCCGGGATCAAGAAATACGTCGAGCGCGAAGGCATCAGCGGCCAGGTGCTGGTGGGCATCGACTCCGGCGCCAACGTCAATTTCGACCGCCTGCGCCACGTCGCCGAGCGCGCCGAGCTGGGCGAGAAGCGCGAGGCGATCATCGCCGTCACCATCCCCGAGCAGCCGGGCAGCTTCAAAGCCTTCTGCGAGGCGATCGGCAAGCGCCAGATCACCGAGTTCAACTACCGTTTCCACACCGACCGCGAGGCGCACATCTTCGTCGGCGTGCAGACGCACCCGGAGAACGACCCGCGTGCGGCGCTCGTGCAGGGGCTGCGCGACAAGGGCTTTCCGGTGCTCGACCTCACGGATAACGAGCTCGCCAAGCTGCACACGCGGCACATGGTCGGTGGCCACGCCGCCGGCGTCAGCAACGAGATGGTGCTGCGCTTCGAGTTTCCCGAGCGTCCCGGCGCGCTGTTCAACTTTCTCAACAAGCTCGGCGGGCGCTGGAACATCTCGATGTTTCACTACCGTAACCACGGCGCGGCTGATGGCCGAGTGGTGGCGGGGCTGCAGGTGCCCGCCGATGAGCGTCATCTGCTGCCCGCAGCGCTGGACAAGATCGGCTACCGCTACTGGGACGAGAGCGAGAATCCGGCCTACAAGCTGTTTCTCGGCTAAGCGAACCTAAAGGAAGGCAAATGGACCACTACCTCACCCTCAGAATCATTCATGGCGCGACGGCGGTGCTGTTGTTGCTGGGTGTCATCGTGCATCTGCTGATGCTGTGGAAGGCCGGCCGCGGTGGCGATCAGGCCGTGCTGCAACGCAAGCTGCAGCGCACCCGCCGACTGTCCCTGCCGCTGCTGGCCGTGATCGGCCTTTCGCTGCCGGTGACCGGCTGGTGGCTGACGCATTTGGCCGGATGGCCGTTGGGCCAGTTCTGGCTGCTGGCCAGTTCCGTGCTGTTTCTCGTGCTGATTCCGCTGGTCCTGCTGCTGGCCGGTCGTCTCAGCGCCTGGCAAGCGCCGGGTAGCCCCACCGCGGCGCGTAACGCCGGTATCTACGCTGTGCTGGTACTGGTCGTGCTGATTGCCATCACCGCCCTGATGGGCGCCAAGCCGGTCTGATTCGACCGGCTCGGGCATGACTGCTGCGCTGGCTCAGCGCAGCGAGATGATCTGCCAGCCACGTTCGGTGGCGAAGTCGCGCAGCACCGGGTCCGGGTCCACCGCCACTGGATGAGGGACGCGCTGCAGCAGCGGCAGGTCGTTGCGTGAGTCGCTGTAGAAATAGGCGTCTTCGAGAGTCTGCTCGGTTTCCGCCAGCCAGCGCTCGATGCGCTGGACCTTGCCTTCCTGGAAGCAGGGGATGTCGGTCAGACGGCCGGTGTAGCGGCCGTCGCGCATCTCGCATTCGGTCGCCAGCAGGGTATCGACGCCCAGGCGTGCAGCGATCGGCCCGGTGATGAAGCGATTGGTGGCGGTGATGATCACTACCTTGTCGCCCGCCTCCAGATGCTGGCGTAGCAGGGCCTCGCCCTTGCTCAGCACGATGGGCTCGATGAAATCCTGCATGAATTCGTCGTGCCACTGCTGCAGCTGCGCCATCTCGCTGCGGCCGAGCAGTTCCTGGCAGAAATTCTGATAGGCGTGCACGTCGAGATTGCCGGCCAGGTAATCCTGATAGAAGGCGTCGTTGCGCGCCTTGTACTGGGTCGGATCGACGATGCCGCGCTGGCAGAGGTATTCGCCCCAGGCGTGGTCGCTGTCACCGGCCAGCAGGGTGTTGTCGAGATCGAATAGAGCCAGGCGCACGGATGTTTTCCTCGATGATGGTCAGGGCAGCCCCAAGCATACCGGTTGCAGCGTCTTGCGCGCAGCCTCGGGCGGCCCCTCGCCGAGCGCGCGGGTACGTGCCGAACGGCGGCTTGCCGTGCTTTCGGCTTATCGCGGTTTTGTGGAACAATGCCGCGACATGCGTCTGCGAGGTTGTATGCCGTGATCGACTCCGATGGTTTTCGCCCGAACGTCGGCATCATCCTGACCAACGATGTCGGTCAGGTGCTGTGGGCCAGGCGGATCAATCAGGATGCCTGGCAGTTCCCGCAAGGCGGGATCAACGCCCGTGAAACGCCGGAAGAGGCCCTGTTTCGCGAACTCAACGAAGAAGTCGGCCTGGAAGAGCAGGATGTGAATATCCTCGCCTGCACCCGTGGCTGGTTGCGCTATCGTCTGCCGCAACGCCTGGTGCGTACCCATAGCCAGCCGCTGTGCATCGGACAGAAACAGAAGTGGTTCCTGCTGCGCCTGACCAGCGCCGAAGAGCGTGTACGCATGGACCTGACCGGCAAGCCCGAGTTCGACGGCTGGCGCTGGGTCAGCTACTGGTACCCGCTGGGACAGGTGGTCACCTTCAAGCGCGAGGTCTATCGTCGCGCACTTAAAGAACTCGCACCGCGTTTACCGGTGCGGGACTGAGATTCGGGGAGAAAGCCTCTGAGCATGCTCGGCACGCTGCGCAAGATTGTCCAGGAAGTGAATGCCGCCAAGGACCTCAAGGCGGCGTTGGGCATCATCGTGCTGAGAGTCAGGGAGGCCATGGGCAGCCAGGTCTGCTCGGTCTATCTGCTCGATCCGGAAACCGAACGCTTCGTCCTGATGGCCACCGAAGGCCTCAACAAGCGCGCCATCGGCAAGGTCAGCATGGCGCCCAACGAGGGCCTGGTCGGCCTGGTCGGCACCCGCGAAGAGCCGCTCAACCTCGAACACGCCTCCGAACACCCGCGCTATCGCTACTTCGCCGAAACCGGCGAGGAACGCTATGCCTCCTTTCTCGGTGCGCCGATCATCCACCACCGTCGGGTGATGGGCGTACTGGTCATCCAGCAGAAGGAACGCCGCCAGTTCGACGAGGGTGAAGAAGCGTTCCTCGTCACCATGAGCGCGCAGCTTGCCGGTGTTATCGCCCATGCCGAGGCGACCGGCTCGATCCGCGGGCTTGGCCGGCAGGGCAAGGGCATCCAGGAAACCCGCTTCATCGGCATCCCGGGCGCCCCGGGCGCTGGCGTAGGAACCGCCGTGGTGGTGCTGCCGCCGGCTGATCTGGATGTGGTGCCAGACAAGAACATCGACAACATCGAAGCCGAGCTGACGCTCTTCGAAGCCGCGCTGGAGGCGGTGCGCGCCGACATGCGTACTCTCTCGGAAAAGCTCGCCACGCAGATGCGCAAGGAAGAGCGTGCGCTGTTCGACGTGTACCTGATGATGCTCGACGACTCTGCCCTGGGCGGCGAAGTGACCAAGGTCATCCGCTCCGGCCAGTGGGCGCAGGGCGCGCTGCGCCAGGTNNGGCCGGCGCCTGCTTTCCTACCTGCAGGAGGCGCGTCAGCAGACGCTGACCTATCCCGACAAGACCATTCTGGTCAGTGAGGAGCTCTCGCCGGCGATGCTCGGCGAGGTGCCCGAGGGCAAGCTGGTCGGCATGGTTTCGGTGCTCGGCTCGAGCAACTCCCACGTCGCTATTCTCGCCCGTGCCATGGGCATTCCGACGGTGATGGGCGCGGTCGACCTGCCGTATTCCAAGGTCGACGGCATCGAGCTGATCATCGACGGCTATCGCGGCGAGATCATCACCAACCCGGGCAAGGTCCTGCGCGAGCAGTATGAAGTGCTGGCCGAGCAGGAGCGCCAGCTCTCCGCCGGGCTCGACGTGCTGCGCGAGCTGCCGTGCGAGACCACCGACGGTCATCGCATTCCGCTGTGGGTGAATACCGGCCTGCTCGCCGATGTGGTGCGCGCGCAGGAGCGCGGCGCCGAGGGCGTCGGCCTGTATCGCACCGAAGTGCCGTTCATGATCAAGGAGCGCTTCCCCAGCGAAAAGGAGCAGATGGCCATCTACCGCGAGCAGCTGGAAGCCTTCCATCCGCTGCCGGTAACCATGCGTAGCCTCGACATCGGCGGCGACAAGTGCCTGCCGTACTTCCCGATCAAGGAAGAAAACCCGTTCCTCGGCTGGCGCGGTATCCGCGTCACCCTCGACCACCCCGAGATCTTTCTGCTGCAGACCCGCGCCATGCTCAAGGCCAGCGCCGGGCTGAACAACCTGCGCATCCTCTTGCCGATGATTTCCGGCATCCGCGAACTGGAAGAGGCGCTGCATCTGATTCACCGTGCCTGGTGCGAGGTGCGCGACGAGGGGCTGGACGTGATCATGCCGCCGGTCGGCGTCATGATCGAAGTGCCGGCGGCGGTCTACCTGACGCGCGAGCTGGCGCGCATGGTGGACTTTATCTCGGTCGGCTCGAACGACCTCACGCAGTACCTGCTGGCGGTGGATCGCAACAATCCGCGGGTCGCCGATCTCTACGACTATCTGCATCCGGCCGTGCTCGAGGCGCTGCAGCGCGTGGTCAAGGAAGCCCATGGCGAGGGCAAGCCGGTGAGCATCTGCGGCGAGATGGCGGGCGACCCGGCGGCGGCCATGCTGCTGCTGGCGATGGGCTTCGACAGCCTGTCGATGAACGCTACCAACCTGCCCAAGGTGAAATGGCTGCTGCGTCAGATCAGCATGGATACGGCTCAGCAGCTGCTAGCGCGGGTCATGCTGCTGGACAGCCCGCAGGTCATTCACAGCACGGTCCAGCTTACCTTGCGCAACCTCGGCCTGAGCAAGCTGATCAACCCGTCCGCCGCTGTCTGAGCAATCCCCCGCTCGCCATCAGCTCGTTGGCGGGCGGCGGTAGCGCACCTCGCCCACTGGGCCGTCCGGGCCGAAACTACGCTCCAGGATGTCCAGCGCTCCGTCGGCATGACGGATCAGCGCTGTGCTGGCGCGCGTGCCGTACTCCGGGCTGGCGATGAAGATGCTCGACAGCCGCCTTTCCCATTCCAGCGGCACGCCGGTCTGCGGCAGTTCATGCTCGGCCGCTGGGCTTGGGTCCGCCAGCAGGGCGAGCAGGTTCTCAGGAGTCGCCGGGTCAAGGTTGGTCGCCAGTGCTGCGCGGGCTTTTCTCAGCTTGGGCCAGGGCGTGTCGAGGCTGGCGTTGGACAGGCCGTAGATTCCGGGCTGCAACTCCGTCGCCTCACCGCTGCGTGAGTTCAGGTGCCAGAGTGCCTGCCGATCGCCGACCAGCAGGTTGAAGCCGGCGTAGTCGGCGCGGCGGCCGGTCAGCTCGGCGAGGTAGTCAGCCGGCGGCAAGTTTCCGCGCAGGTACTGTTCCGGCAGCTCGCCGCGTGAACGTGAGCCGATCACCTGGCCGGGTGCGCGAATGTTGGTCAGTGCGGCGAAGCGTCCGCCGCTGGTGACGCCCATCCAGGTGCCGCCGGCCTGCAGGTCGCGCCCGCCGACGATCCAGGGTGCATCCTCCCAGTGCCCCAGCGGCAGGCTCGGGCGGGCGTGGAACTCGTCGCGGTTGGCGGCTACCACCAGCGGTTGGGTGTGGCCGGGGCGCCAGGCGAAAACGATCAGGCACATGGGAAGGCCAAACTATGTCCGGACCGCCAAGAGTACAGGCGCGACCGGCGTATGAGCCACTGCCGGGTTTTAGCGGTCAACGTCGGGCGCGCGGGGCGGGCGCATTTTCCGCTAACATGCCGCTTTGTTTCGCCGGGACGGGGCACATGGAGTTTCTGCTGTATCTGCTGCTTGGCGGCTTCGCCGGAGTGCTGGCCGGGCTGTTTGGCGTGGGCGGCGGGCTGATCATCGTACCGGTGCTGGTATTCAGTTTCAGCGCGCAGGGATTCTCTCAGGAAATCCTCACCCACCTGGCTGTTGGGACATCCCTGGCTACCATCGTCTTCACCTCGGTCAATTCAATTCTCACCCACCATCGCAAGGGTGCGGTGCGCTGGCCGATGGTGCTGTGGATGACCTTTGGCATCCTCCTTGGCGCTGCTCTGGGCAGCCTGACCGCGGCGGCGATCCAGGGTCCGATGCTGCAGAAGATCATCGGTGTGTTCGCCCTGGCGATGGCGGTGCAGATGGGCTTCGACCTGCGGCCCAAGGCCACCGGCCAGGCGCCGGGACGGCCGGAGCTGTCGCTGGTCGGGGTAGTGATCGGCTGGGCTTCGGCGATTTTCGGCATCGGCGGCGGCTCGCTGTCGGTGCCCTATCTGACCTGGCGCAGCGTGCCGATGCAGCAGGCGGTGGCGACTTCCGCGGCGTGCGGCTTGCCGATCGCCATCGCCGGGGCGCTGAGTTTCATGGTGGTCGGCTGGCACGAGACGCAGCTGCCGGACTGGAGCCTGGGCTTCGTCTATCTGCCGGCGATGCTCGGCATCGCGGCCACCAGCATGTTTTTCGCCAGACTGGGTGCGAAGCTGGCGCATCGGCTGTCGGCAAAGGTTTTGAAACGGCTGTTCGCTCTGCTGCTGCTGAGCGTCGGCATCAATTTTCTGGTTTGAGGAGTAACGGATGCTGCCCTATCCGCAGATCGATCCGGTGGCCATCGCCATCGGCCCCTTGCAGATTCACTGGTACGGCCTGATGTATCTGATCGGCATCGGCGGCGCCTGGTGGCTGGCCTCGCTGCGGGTGCAGCGTTTCGCACCGGAATGGCCGAAGGACAAACTCTCCGACCTGGTGTTCTGGGTGGCCATGGGCGTGATCGTCGGCGGCCGTCTGGGCTACGTGCTGTTCTATGATCTGGCTGCCTACATCAATGACCCAAGCCTGATTTTGCAGGTCTGGAAGGGCGGCATGTCCTTCCACGGCGGACTGATCGGCGTGCTGCTGTGCAGCTGGATCTTCGCCCGGCGCAACGGCAAGAGCTTCTTCGAGCTGATGGACTTCATCGCGCCCTTCGTGCCGATCGGCCTGGGCGCCGGGCGTATCGGCAACTTCATCAATGCCGAGCTGTGGGGCAAGGCCACCGATGTGCCCTGGGCGATGGTCTTCCCGACCGATCCGCAGCAACTGGCGCGGCACCCGTCGCAGCTCTATCAGTTCGCCCTGGAGGGCGTCGCGCTGTTCCTGATCCTCTGGCTCTACTCGCGCAAGCCGCGGCCGACCATGGCGGTGTCCGGACTGTTCGCGGTGTGCTACGGCATCTTCCGCTTCATCGTCGAGTTCGTCCGTGTGCCGGATGCACAGCTGGGCTACCTGGCGTTCGGCTGGCTGACCATGGGCCAGCTGCTCTGCGTGCCAATGGTGCTGCTCGGTGCCGGGATGATCGCCTGGGCCTATCGCCGCGACGCCGGCCGGGCTCCGGCCTGATTCCGTTGCCCTGCCTGTCGCCATGAGGGCGACAAGCGGGGCGCAGGCCTTTTACTATTCGCGCAGCCTTTTCACCGCGCTTCGGCGCCTGCTTCGAGTCAATCGATGAAACAGTACCTCGACCTGATGCGCCACGTGCGCGAACACGGCACCTTCAAGACCGATCGTACCGGCACCGGCACCTACAGCGTGTTTGGCCATCAGATGCGCTTCGACCTGGCCGCAGGCTTTCCGCTGGTCACCACCAAGAAGTGCCACCTCAAATCCATCATCCACGAGCTGCTGTGGTTCCTTCAGGGCGACACCAACATCAAGTACCTGAAGGAAAACGGCGTGCGCATCTGGGACGAGTGGGCCGACGAGAACGGCGAGCTGGGCCCTGTCTACGGCTATCAGTGGCGTAGCTGGCCGGCGCCGAACGGTGAATCCATCGACCAGATCGCCAACCTGTTGGCGATGATCAAGAAGAACCCGGATTCGCGCCGCCTGATCGTTTCGGCCTGGAACCCGGCGCTGGTCGAGCAGATGGCGTTACCGCCGTGCCACGCGCTGTTCCAGTTCTACGTCGCCGACGGCAAGCTCAGCTGCCAGCTGTACCAGCGCTCGGCGGATATCTTCCTCGGCGTGCCGTTCAACATCGCAAGCTATGCGCTGCTGACACTGATGGTGGCGCAGGTCTGCGACCTGCAACCGGGCGAGTTCATCTGGAGCGGCGGCGACTGCCATCTGTACGCCAATCACCTGGAGCAGGCCGACCTGCAGCTGACCCGCGAGCCGCTGTCGCTGCCGACCATGAAGCTCAATCCGGACGTGAAGGACCTGTTCGCCTTCCGCTTCGAGGACTTCGAACTGGTTGGCTACGAAGCTCATCCGCACATCAAGGCACCCGTTGCCGTCTGACTTTGGTCGGTTTTGCCGTCGTGGATAACCCGGCTGTCATGTTTGCCGTATAGACTCGACCGCTCAGGGACTGTCGGGAGGCGAATCATGCGTAGGGTCGTGTTCAATCAGAAGGGCGGAGTCGGCAAGTCGAGCATCGCCTGCAACCTGGCAGCGGTCAGTGCATCGCAGGGCTACCGCACGCTGCTGGTGGATCTGGACGCCCAGGCCAACTCCACGCATTACCTGACCGGGCTGACCGGCGATGACATTCCCACCGGCATCGCCGATTTCTTCAAGCAGATTCTCGCCGGCGGTACCGCTGGCAAGAAGGCGCGCCCGCCCATTCTAGAAACGGCCTTCGACAATCTGCATTTGATCAGCGCGACGGCAGAGCTGGCCGACCTGCAGCCCAAGCTGGAGGCCAAGCACAAGATCAACAAGCTGCGAAAATTGCTCGATGGTCTTGCCGAGGACTATGACCGGATTTACCTCGACACCCCGCCGGCGCTGAATTTTTATACGGTCTCTGCGCTTATCGCAGCTGATCGCTGCCTGATTCCCTTCGACTGCGACAGCTTTTCCCGCCAGGCGCTGTACAGCCTGCTCGACGAGATCGAAGAGATGAAGGAAGACCACAACGATACGCTCGAGGTCGAGGGCAT
>DNMQ01000087.1 GCA_003488145.1 Pseudomonas sp. | reverse complement strand
GCCTGGATCAGCTGCACCATGGAAAAGGGGATCTGGTAGAACACCTGCAAGCTGCGCCCAGCGACGAAGAGCATCGCCATCAGCAATGCCACCACCAGCGCGGCCAGCGGATTGTTGCGCGCAAGAAAGGCGATCAGGATGCCGGAGAAGCCGTAGCCCTGGTAGAACGACTGGGTCAGCCGCCCCTCCTGCCCCGCCGTGACCAGAAACCCGGCGATCCCGGCCATGGCGCCAGAGATCAGCACCGTGCCGATGATCATCTTCTGCACCGGCACGCCCACCGCGCCCGCCACCCGGGGGTTGGCATCGACGAAGCGCAGGTACAACCCAGCGCGGGAAATGCCGAGAAACCACAGCGCCAGCAACGCGACGACCACCGCCAGCGGCACCGCGGCACTGATGCCCTCGAACAGTTCGGGCAGGCGCTCGAACGGCTGAAACTGCGGCGAATAGGGGAACGAACTCTTCGGGTCTTTCCAGCTGCCGTAGAGCAGGTGCAGCAGGAAGTTGATCGCCAGGTAGTTGAGCATCAGCGTCGAGATGATCTCGTTGACCTTCAGCCGCAGCTTGAGCAGCACCGGCGCCAGCGCCCAGAGCAGGCCGCAGAAAATGGCCGCGGCCAGCATCAGCGGCAGGCGCAGCGCGGAAGGGCCGACCTCGAACAGCGAGACCGCCGTGGCACCGATGGCGCCCCAGATCATCTGACCCTCAAGCCCGAGGTTCCAGAACCTGGCGCGGAAGGCCATGCAGCCGGCCAAGCCGACGAGGATCATCGGCGATGCCTGAAACAAGACCGCTTTCAGGCTCTGTGCATCGAATACCGTGAGGATGACAAACTCATTGAGCAGCTCACCGGCCGGTACGCCAGCGGCGATCAGGATTGCGGCGGAGATGCCCAGCCCCAGCAACAGGGCGAGCCCGATGATCGCAGCCTGCCAATGCCAGGCCAGTTGCTGGCGGATCTCCAATGCGTAACGACGCGACAGCAACGGCTGTTTTGCACGCTTCGCCACTGAGGCGGCCTGTTCCAGCATCATCGGGCGTACCTGTTCATTCATGGTCTGCCCCTTCAGTTGTCAACTCTGCTTGGCCCTGCCCGTCGTGACTCACCATGGCTCGGCCGATTGCCTGCCGGTCAGCCGGGCGGTCGAATTCGGCCACCATGCGCCCGCCACTCATCACGCCGATGCGGTCGGCCAGGGCCAGCACCTCATCGAGGTCTTCACTGATCACCAGCACCGCGGCACCGGCATCCCGGGCAGCACGCAGACGTTCATGCACGGCCGCGGTGGCGCGCACGTCGAGCCCGCGGCTGGGGCTGTGCACCAGAACCAATTGCGGGTCACGGGAGAACTCACGGGCGATGACCAGCTTCTGTGCGTTGCCGCCGGAGAGCAGCGCGGCCTTCTGTTTCAGCGAGCGCACGCCCTGCACATCGAAACCTGCCACCGCCTCGGCGGCCTCCGCCTCCAGACGCTTGCGCCGCAGGTTGAAGAACGAGCCGTAGCGTCCGCTGTGGATCTGCCCGACGCCGAAGTTCTCGGCCACCGACAGTTCGCCGGCCAGGGCCGTGCCGTAGCGGTCTGCGGGGATCGCAGCAATGCGAAGCTGGCGCCGCTGTTCCGGGCTAGCCCGGCGCAAGTCGCCGAAGCCCGCCAAGTCCAGCGTGCCCTGGCAGGGCTCCGGCAACCCCATCAGCACGTTGGCCAGTTCGCTCTGGCCGTTGCCGCCGACACCGGCGACGCCATAGATCTCGCCGGCACGCAGGCTCAGCGTCACGCCATTTAGCGCGCCGTGTCCGCCCGCCCCGGTCGAACGCAAATCGCGCACCTGCAGCCGCACCTCACCCGGCGTCGCCGGCTGATACTCGCTGGCCGGCGCGGAATCACCCACGGTCAGGCGCACCAGTTCGGGCACCGAGACCGTCTGTGGGTCGAGGGTTTGAATCGTCCGTCCGCCGCGCATCACGGTGACGCGGTCGGCAAAGCGTTTCACATCGCTCATCTTGTGGGTGACCAGGATCACCGCCGCGCCCTGGCGGGCAAAGGCGCGCACCGTCTCCAGCAGGCGCTCGGCTTCCTGATCGGTGAGTACCGCCGTTGGCTCGTCGAGGATCAGGATCCGCGCGCCCGCCAGCAGCACCTTGAGAATTTCCACCCGCTGCTGCTCGGCCACGGAAAGCGACTCGGTGACCTTGCGCGGGTCTATGCTGAAACCCAGCTCCGCCGCCTTGTCAGCGATCCGCTGCTCCAGGGCGGCAAGACGTTGGCGATGGCTGCCGGCAAAGGCGTGATTACCCGGCCCCTCCGGCAGCGCCAACTGGATGTTCTCGGCCACGGTGAAGGGTTTCACCAGCTTGAAGTGCTGGTGAACCATGCCGATGTGGTAGCGGCTCGCATCCCGCGGTCCGCTGAGGCGCACCAGATTGTCATCGATCAACAGCGATCCGCTTTCCGGAGCGTAGAGGCCGGCGGCAATGTTCATCAGCGACGACTTGCCCGCGCCGTTCTCGCCGAGCAGCGCATGCACCTCGCCCCACCTGGCGGTGAAGTCCGCCTGGGACAGGGCCATGAAGCCGTCGAACGACTTGCTGACTCCGGAGAGCTGGATCGCGTTGAGGTTGCTCATTGCTGGGTGATCACTCCCTTGACGAACCAGTCCATCTGCCACAGCGCGGGGTCGGCCATCACTTCACCGGCGGCGATGCGCTCGGTGCCGTCACGGTCGAGCATCGGGCCGGCGTAGATCTTCTTCTCGCCCTTGAGCAGCTCTTCGCGAACAGCCATGATCCTGGCCTTGTGCTCGTCGGAAACCGCCGGGCCGCAGCAGGCCGCGTCGGTGCCGCCTTCGGCCATGGACAGCAGCGCGCCGTGCTCCGGCGGCGTCCAGTTGCCGGCGCTGATCTTCTTCAGCTCCGGCGCGAGGAACCTGTCCCACACCCAGACCGAGGAGCAGACGGTAGCCTCGGGGGCGAACTCGCGCATGTCGCGGTGGTGGCCGGTGCCGTGCACGCCGCGCTCCTGGGCGACGATCTGTGGCGTCGGGCTGTCGACATGCTGGCCGAGCACGTCGGCACCGGCATCGATCAGCGCCATGGCAGCGGCGCGTTCCTTGACCGGGTCGTTCCAGGCGCCGGTGTAGACCACGGTAACGGTGGCGTCGGGATTGATCGCCTGGGCGCCGAGGGCGAAGGCGTTGACCGT
>DNMQ01000430.1 GCA_003488145.1 Pseudomonas sp. | reverse complement strand
GTGATCGTCGACATCAGCGCGGTGCCGATGCTGGACATGACCGCGCTGGCATCGCTGGAAAACGTGCTGGTGGATTACCGCCGACTGGGGGTCACGCTGATCCTGAGCGGCAGCAATGCGCGAGTCCGCCTGAAATTGCGCCGCGCCGGCATTCACCGCCTGCAGGGGCATCTGCTGTACGTGCGCAACCTGAGTCAGGCCCGCGAGAAAGCACTGCGCCTGTTGCGCCCGGAGCCGGACGAGGCCCCCGCCTGAATGCGCTCCCGGATTGCCCGGCAGCGCAAGCCATAGGTCAGCCTGCGTATTTTTGCAGGTTGGCCATCATCTCCTTCAACGCTTCCATGTTGTCGGCCGGGTGCGCGGCATTCTCGAAATTGCAGATCTGCTGCCACTGAGCCGCGACGTCCTCGGCATCGAAGCCGGCCTGCGGGTCGAAGCCGACGCCAAGGCTGCGTTCCCAGCGCACCTTGCCCATCCAGCCGCCACCCACTTCGAACAGGCCGGAGGTTTCCTGGCACTGCTCGCTAGCCAGATACACCACCAACGGACTCACCAGTTCGGGTTTGAGCTGCTCGAACACCTGCGGCGGAATCAGCCCCTCGGTCATCCGCGTGCCGCCGGTGGGCGCGATGGCGTTGACCAGCACGTTGTTCTTGCGCCCTTCCAGCGCCAGCGTGCGGGTCAGGCCGTACAGACCGAGCTTGGCCATGCCGTAGTTCGACTGCCCGAAGTTGCCATAGATGCCGGAGGTCGAAGCGGTGAAGATCACCCGCCCGTAGTTCTGTTCGCGCATGTGCGGCCAGGCGGCACGGGTGACCTTGTAGGCGCCCTCGACATGCACCCGATAGACCAGATCCCAGTCGGCGTCTTCCATCTTGTGGAAGGTCTTGTCGCGCAGGATGCCGGCGTTGTTCACCACCACATCGATGCGGCCAAAGGAATCGAGGGCCTGCTGCACGATGCGATCGCCATCG
This sequence comes from Pseudomonas sp., assembly GCA_003488145.1. Classification (GTDB taxonomy): domain Bacteria; phylum Pseudomonadota; class Gammaproteobacteria; order Pseudomonadales; family Pseudomonadaceae; genus Stutzerimonas. The sequence continues at coordinate 5,910 of DNMQ01000430.1, read as the reverse complement.
GTTACTGAATCATGATTGGCGACAGCGGTACCGCCCGCCCCGCGAATTTCCTCCACCACTCGGTCGGCGGCGGAGCTGTTGGCTCCATCGCCCTGAGTGCTGCCGCCCAGATCATTGACCACGACCTTCGCACCGTGGCGGGCGAACAGCAGCGCGTGCGCCCGCCCGAGCCCGCCGCCGGCTCCGGTCACGATCACTACCTTGTCTTCGAAGCGAATGGCATCAGTCATGGCGTACTCCCTCAGCGGTCTTGGATGAATTCAGGTGCGCCGAGTGTCGATCAGGCACCGGGGCCCGACAACCAACCGCCCGGAAATGAATGCCAGTGCATAAGAGTCGAGGATGGGCTGCTCCGCCGCCAATGTTCTGGACGTTTTTTATTCATACCGCCGACAGCCGTGCCATCACTGGCCCGGCGGCGTATTTGCCCAAACAACTCACAGCGTTATCCACAGCCATCGTGGATAACCGAAGCGATCACTACCATCGTGAAATGGCACCGCACATATTGCCTATGAACGCGCGAGGCCTTCTGTTATGCGGCCTGTGGTCGCACCAAGCAGGACTGAGCAAAAAACGCACATACTACTGGAAGTCCCGCGCCGCTTCGCCTAGAGCAGACCTTCCCAAGGTTATCCACAGAACCGCACACAACTATCGGGGATAAATGAAGCGGCAAATAGCGCAAGTGCTATCACGGCAATGTCGAGAATCTAAGAGCGCTGGGAGCGCCCTGTTCTTAGCATGAGCGCATCAACCGACGGAGAGATCGTCCATGTCCAGTCGCAATCTGCTCGAGAGCCTGTTTGCCAATTACGCGTGCGCCAGTGGAGGTGCATTGAACGGCCGCTGACATCGCCGAGCACGCTTGGCCGTTCGTCCATGCCCGCGTACCCTTCCGCCAGCCCTACGAGCGGAGTAAACGATGACCTTGCGTTCCATTTGCGTTTTCTGCGGCGCCAGCCGTGGTTCGAACCCCATCTATGAACAAGCAGCCCAGGATCTCGGCCGCACCCTGGCGGCCAACGGCATCCGGCTGATCTACGGCGGCGGCGCCGTCGGCCTGATGGGGGTGGTGGCAGACGCCACCATGGCTGCCGGCGGCGAGGTGATCGGCATCATTCCGCAGAGCCTGAAAGATGCCGAGGTCGGCCACACCGGCCTCACTCGGCTGGAAGTGGTCGACGGCATGCACGCCCGCAAGGCGCGGATGGCAGAGCTCGCGGATGCCTTCATCGCTTTACCTGGCGGGCTGGGTACGCTGGAGGAGCTTTTCGAGGTCTGGACCTGGGGCCAGCTTGGCTATCACCCCAAACCGCTCGGGTTGCTGGACGTCAACCACTTCTACAGCAAGCTGAGTCACTTCCTCGATCACCTCGTCGAAGAGGGATTCGTCCGCTCACAGCACCGCGAGATGTTGCAACGTAGTGACGAGTCGCAGGCGCTCATAGAGTTGCTGGATGCCTGGCAACCGCCCACTCATAGTCGCTGGGCCAAAAATTCGCCGCTGTGATCTGGCCGAATCCAGCTGATCAAATTTCACTCTCCGAGCTGTAGGGCACGCACCACGCAGGCCGCAGCTCTGCCTCCCCATGTTATCCACATGCGCATCCACAGCAAAAGTGGATAAGCGCTCGCTTCGACCTATTGGGTGTACGCATGTGCGGACAATACGACGTTTCAGAAGCCTTGAACCTGCGAACGTACAATTTTCGATCAATAGGCTCGATCGCTAGTGCCGCTAGGGCTGCAGCAAGCAGCTAAAGGGTTATCCACAACTCGGCCCACAGCTGTAGTGGATAAGGTAGTCGAACGAATCGAACGTACTGGACTCAACAAAAGCATCGCTCGTCTAATTCCTAGGCTCACACCATGGGTTCATCAACAAGGCTTCAATTGCTGCATCAGGACAGACGTCCATGAGCTGGCTGGCCCTGACACTGGTGGCGTTCGTCATCTTCGTGCTGGTCTTCTTCGTCAAGAACCGGCAGCTCAACCATCCCGCGCTGCAATATCCCTATCGCCTCAAGGCGCCACTATTCTCGCCAGCGGAACGCGAGCTGCTGGAAATGCTGCAACGCACGGTCGGCGAGCGCTATCTGATCTTCCCCAAGGTAAGCGTCGCCGACGTTGTGGAAGTCACTGCCATCGCCCGACGGGCGTACTGGTACCGCGCCACCAACCGCATCGCGACCGCGCGCTTCGATTTCGTGCTGTGCGACAGGGCCGATCTGAAGCCGGTCTGCGTCATCAACCTGCACGACCCTGACACCGATGAGGAATTCATGGATCGATTGTGCGAGACCATCGGGTTGCCGCAGGTCCGCCTGCCAGCGAATGCAGCGCGCTCCTATAGCGATGTCCGGGAAGCCATCGAGTCGGCGCTGCAGCCCTGATCGACCGCTGGCGGGAATGAGCGCAGCAGCGGACGGTCACAAGTCTGCATGACGTATCCATGCTGTGCAGTACCGCTGCGGAGACATCCGCAATCGACCACCGGCTACGAGTGACACTATGAAATACGCCCTCCCCCTGCTCCTTTCCCTCGCCCCGCTGGCTGCGCTGGCGGACGACCCGTCCTGTCATGGCACCAACGAAGCGCAGGTCGCCGCGCTTTTCGATCGCTGGAACGACGATGTGCAATCAGGCGATCCGAAACGCGTGGTGGAAAACTACGCACCTGACTCGATGCTGCTGCCTACAGTGTCCAACACGCCGCGGCAGACGGCGGAAGCCAAGCTCGACTACTTCGAGCACTTTTTGGCGCTGAAACCGAAGGGCGAAATTGTCTCGCGAATGATCATGATCGACTGCAACAGCGCGCTCGATACCGGGCTCTACAGCTTCAAGCTGGGCGACGGCAAGACGGTGCCGGCTCGTTATACCTTTACCTACAAGTGGTTCGCCGACGCCGGACAGTGGCTGATCACCAGTCACCACTCATCGGCGATGCCAGAGCAGCCCGAGGCGGTACAGCAGGTGATCGAAGAGAGCGACTGATCGTCCTGCGAAATACGCCAAACAGGGGCGCCTGGCCACACCAGCGGGGCGCGCCCGCTGTACCATCCGCCCTCTACAAGCGAAGGGTCTCGACCGCGGGCTTGCACCAGTCCGCCTGTGCTCGATACTTCTGATAAGCACGCCGTATCCGGACCCGAACCATCATGCAACTCAAGCCGCTGTTATCACGCCTGTTCGACCTGGCCAGCCGCCTGATTCGGCGCTATCCAGGTACGGTTGCGCTGTTCGGCTTCGTTTCCGGGGTGGCGAGTTTCGTTCTGGTGGAACGCCACGCCGGCCTGGCCAAGGTGGTCGCCCTGGTGATGCTGGTGAGCTGGCTCTGGCTGGTACTGGAATCGAGCCTGCGGCGCAGCCTGCAGAGCTGGTTCGGCTGGCAGGTGCCAAGACCGCTGCTGCGCTATGCCACCCAGATGGTGCATCAGGAAAGCCTGTTCTTCATCATTCCGTTCTTTGCCATCACCACCACCTGGAACAGTGGGCAAGCCCTGTTCACCGGCCTGCTTGGCGCCGCCGCGCTCGTTTCGCTGATCGATCCGCTGTACTACAAATGGCTGGCACCGCGGCGCTGGGTCTACCTGGGATTCCACGCGCTGACGCTGTTCGCCGTCCTGCTGACCGCGTTGCCGATCATCCTTCATCTGTCCACCCCGCAGAGTTATCAGCTGGCGCTGGGCGTCGCAGTATTGCTGGCCCTGCCGAGCCTCAGCGGACTGTTTCCCCGCTCGAACTGGCGCACGTGGCCCGGCATCCTGTTGCTGGCGGTGGCGCTGGGTGCCGCAGGTTGGCTGGGACGGACCTGGGTGCCCCCGGCAACCCTGTGGCTGACCGATGTCGCCGTGACCATGAGCCTCGATGATCGGCAACGCAAACCCGGTAAGGGACTGCGCGAAATCACCAGCGCAGAACTGCACGCAAATGGCCTCTACGCCTATACCGCCATCAACGCACCGCGCGGCCTGAAGGAGCGCATCTTCCACGAGTGGACCCACAACGGCCGGCGCGTCGACCGTATCGCCCTGGAGATCAGCGGCGGACGCAAAGCCGGTTATCGCGCATGGACCCACAAGCGCAACTTCCCGGAACAATCATTGGGCCGCTGGCGAGTACGTGTCGTTACCGAAGCAGGCCAGATGATCGGCATGCTGCGTTTCCAGGTCACCGATTAGCGAACCCCCCGCCGCCTCGCGTATCCAAATCTGAACCAGCCTGGCTTGGAGAAGGACATGGAGTGGTGGGCGAGCATCTCCTACACCATCGCGTCGGAGTTCTCCGACATCACCGACCTGGAGGACGCGACCCGCGTCAGTAGCCGTCTGCTGATCGCGTCGATTCTCGGCGGCCTGCTCGGCTATGAACGCGAGCGCCGACGCAAGGCCGCTGGCTTGCGCACCCATATGCTGGTCGCGCTTGGTGCAGCGTTGTTCGTACTGGTGCCGGTGCAGGCGGGCATGAGCCTCGAGGACATTTCCCGAGTGATTCAGGGCCTGGTTACCGGTATTGGCTTTCTCGGAGCCGGGACTATCCTCAAGGGCGACTCCGCGGAAGACGTCAAGGGCCTGACCACCGCCGCGGGCATCTGGCTTACGGCCGCGATCGGTGTCGCCGTCGGCCTCGGGCATGAAGCAACGGCCGTAATGAGCACGCTGTTGGCGCTGGCGATCTTTGCTTTGATGCCACGGCTGGAGCGGCATACTGCCCTGCGTGCCGCGCGCAAGCGTCGCCACCCGGACCAGCCGCGCTAACGAACGCCACTCCACTGCCCAAGGATTTCGCCATGTCCAACTTCCGTATTCTTCTGACCGGCGCCGTTCTGGCTGCTCTGGCAGGTTGCAGCGAAACGGCCAAGCTTCCGGTGGAATCCGGATACGGCCCGACACCGGCGCTGCCGGAGCCAAACAAGACAGTCCTGCCCACGGTGCACATCGCCCCCGCCAAAGGCTGGCCGCAAGATGGCAAACCGCAGGCGGCGGCCGGTCTGCGCGTGGCGGCGTTCGCCCGTGACCTGGACCATCCCCGCTGGCTCCATGTGCTGCCCAATGGCGATGTGCTGGTGGCGGAATCGGACGCACCGCCGAAGCAACAGAGCCAGGGACTGCGCGGCTGGATTGCCAGCAAGATCATGGCCCGCGCTGGCTCCGGAGGCCCCAGCGCCAACCGCATCACCCTGCTGCGCGATCGTGACGGCGATGGCGTGGCGGAAAAGCGCACGGTGTTTCTGGAGAACCTCAACTCCCCGTTCGGCATGGCGCTGGTAGGCAGCCACTTATACGTCGCCAACACGGACGCACTGCTACGCTTTCCCTACACGCCCGGCACCACCCGTATCACTGCGAACGGCGAGAAGGTCGTGGACCTACCCGCTGGGCCGATCAATCACCACTGGACCAAGAACGTCATTGCCAGCCAGGACGGCAGCCGCCTCTATGTCACCAGCGGCTCCAACAGCAATGTGGCCGAGAACGGCATGGAGGCCGAAGAGAACCGCGCAGCGATTCTCGAGGTGGATCCGCAAGCCAGGAGCATGCGTCTGTTCGCTTCAGGCCTGCGCAACCCCAATGGACTTGCCTGGCAACCGGACAGCGGAGCGCTATGGACCACCGTCAACGAGCGCGACGAGATCGGCAGCGATCTGGTGCCGGACTACATGACGTCGGTACAGGACGGCGGATTCTACGGATGGCCCTACAGCTACTTCGGCCAGCACGTCGATGAGCGCGTGCAGCCCCAGCGCCCGGATCTGGTCGAGCGCGCCATTGTCCCGGCCTATGCCCTGGGCGCGCATACCGCCTCGCTCGGCCTGACCGTTTACGAAGACACGCTGCTGCCGCAGCACTACCGCCACGGCGCGTTCGTTGGTCAGCACGGCTCCTGGAACCGCAAGCCGCGCAG
>DNMQ01000431.1 GCA_003488145.1 Pseudomonas sp. | reverse complement strand
GGCACCGTGGACAGCCACAGCAAGCCCATGGCGATGCCGAATGCGTACGCGCTCCAGACACTCAGCGGCGCCAGCAGGAAAACACTGATCACCACACCGCGAATCAGATACAACCCGGCCAGCAGCTTTGGCTTGGAGTAGCAGCTGCCCAGCCAGCCCGCAGTGTAGGTGCCGACGACGTTGAACAGCCCGACCAGTGCCAGCACCGTGGTACCGACCTGCGCCGGCAGATGCTTATCGACCAGATAGGCCGGCAGGTGCAGACCGATGAAGACCACCTGAAAGCCGCAGACGAAAAAGCCCAGCGCCAGCAGACGGAACCCGGAATGCCCGGCCGCTTCGCGCAGCGCCTCGCCCAGCGACTGCTGAGTTCCGGGTGCCGCCGGAGGCCGCGCGGGGCTGCGCATCATCCCGGCGAGCGGCACGATCAGCGCCACCAGTAAACCGAGCGCCATAAGCGCCGAGGACCACCCCAGCCACTCGATGAGCCCCAGGCTGCCGGGCAGCATGATGAACTGGCCGAAGGAGCCCGCAGCGCTGGCGATGCCCATCGCCATGCTGCGCTTCTCCGGCGGAACCGCCTGCCCGACTGCGCCGAGGATCACCGAGAACGAGGTGCCTGACAGCCCCAGTCCGATCAGCAGCCCGGCACTCAGCGTCAGGGTCGTCGGCGAATCGGACACTGCCATCAATGCCAGCCCAACGGCGTAGAGAATGCCGCCGATCAGCACCGCACGAGCCACGCCGAAGCGATCGGCCAGCGCGCCAGTCACCGGCTGCACCAGGCCCCAGATCAGGTTCTGTATCGCGATGGCGAAGGCGAACACCTCGCGACCCCAGCCGAACTCGGCACTCATGGGCGGCAGGAACAGACCGAAGCCGTGGCGCACACCCAGCGAAATCGCGAGGATCAGCGAGCCACCAGCGAGAATCCAGGCAGAGTTGCGCCATGCAGCGGTCATGGGGGTCATTCCTCGAAGAAAAGGCGACCAGTTTACTCAGTTAAGCCTTTCTTTCGTCACCCCATGTGTCCGATCGGGTGCCCTCCGCTCTCGCGGAACGCTAAAGCGCCAGCAACCCTACCGCCATCAACAACGGCGTCGCCACGCTGACCGCAGCGTTCAGCCCCAATGCCGGCAGCAGGCGCTGCGCCTGCAGCGGTTCGCGACGCAGCAACCATGCCGCTCGCAGGGCCAACGGCAAGGTCAACAAGCCGAGTGCGCCACCGGCCAGACCTGGCTGCGCCAGCACAGCCAGGAGTACGCCGTAGGCCAGCAGCCACTGCGCAAACGCCACGCGCACGGCGTTGGTACAGCCGATATGCATAGGCAGGGTACGCCGGCCGACAGCGCGGTCGGCATCAATGTCCGGAAACTGGCCGAGCAAAAGCAGGTTGTTGCAGAGCAGCAGAGGGGGCAGGATCAACCACAGATCGCCGAGATCCGGCGCGCCGCCGAGAACGATGCGCGTACCCAGCACCATCAGCGCGAAGCCCAAGCCCGGCGCGAACAGGCACAGCCAGGGGTGGCGGGTCAGCCAAGGCGTGTAAAGCAGCACCAGCAACAGTCCCGCCAGACCGATCGGCGCCAGACTGAGCAACAGCGGCGGCTGGCGCAGCAGGAACAACACGCCGATCAGCGCGCAGGTCAGCAGGCTGCCGAGACCGAGCAGCAATGTGCGACCCAGCAGATGCGGATGGGTCACCAAGGTACCGCTGCCACCGCTGAATGCCGTGCGGCGGGTCTGCAGGTCCAGCCCACTGCGGTAATCACCCCATTCGTTGAGCGCATTGACTGCCACATGGGCGGCCAGGGCGCCGAGCATCACCAGCAGTGCATCACTGTAGGACATCGCTTCCGCGCTCCCGCGCGCTGCCAAGGCCAGCCCGAGCGCCACGCAGCTCAGCGTCAGCAGCAGGAAACGACCGCGCGCCACACCCAGCCAGTCCAAGGTTCCGCTCATCTACGCCTCCCGCTATCGTCTGGTGTACAGCAGGCTAACCCCAACGCCGCGAGACGTCCTTGACACAGATCGACTCTGCCAGACCGCAGCTTCGGCTGCAGGCACGCACTACCCGCTCTCGGGTAAACTGCCCAACCTGTTGCATTCCAGCCGTGAGACCACCATGCCCATCCGCCACTGCATCGTCCATCTGATCGAGAAAAAGCCGGACGGCACCCCCGCCGTGCTCCACGCCCGTGACTCGGAGCTGGGCAACTCCCAGGCTATCGAGAACCTGCTGGCCGATCTCAATGAGAGCTACAACGCCAAGCAGGGCAAGGCCTGGGGCTTCTTTCACGAGGAGTCCGGCGCCTATCCGTTCAGCGGCTGGCTCGCGCAGTACATGGAAGGCAATCAGGACTTCACCGCATTCAGCCGCCAGGCAGTCGAGCATCTGCAGAAGCTGATGGAGGAATCCAATCTGTCCACCGGCGGCCACGTGCTGTTCGCTCATTACCAGCAGGGCATGACCGATTACCTGGCCATCGCCCTGTTGCACCACAGCAACGGCGTCACCGTTACCGACTCGCTGGACGTGACCGAAGCCCGGCACCTCGACCTCGGACAGCTGCACCTGGCGACGCGGATCAACATCTCCGAGTGGCAGAACAACAAGCAGTCCAGGCAGTACATCTCCTTCATCAAGGGCAAGAACGGCAAGAAGGTCTCGGAGTACTTCCGCGACTTCATCGGCTGCCAGGAAGGCGTCGATGGCCCGGGCGAGACGCGCACGCTGCTCAAGGCCTTCAGCGACTACGTCGAAAGCGAAGACCTGCCCGAGGAAAAAGCGCGGGAGAAGACCAGCGCGCTGGTCGGCTACGCCAGTAGCCAGGCGAAGATCGGCGAACCCATGTCGCTCGAAGAGCTGTCCGGGGTGATCGACGAAGAACGCCCGCGCGCCTTCTACGAGCACATCCGCAACAAGGATTACGGGCTGTCGCCGGAAATTCCCGCCGACAAACGCACGCTCAACCAGTTTCAGCGCTTCACCGGGCGCGCCGAAGGGCTGTCGATCAGCTTCGAGTCGCATCTGCTGGGCTCGAAGGTCGAGTACGACGAGGCGCGCGACATGCTGATCATCCGCCAGCTGCCGACCCAACTGAAGGACCAGCTCAAGCGGCGCAAGGACTGACCACGCCATGCGCCTGGCGGACGCCATTCTCGATGACTGCCTGTGCGACCCGGCGGCGCCGCTGGCGCGCGATCCGGCACGCTGCTACGGCCTGGACAAAGCACAGGCTCAAGCGCAGCTGGCAAGCCTGAAGGAATGGCTGCGGGTACAGCAGACCATGCTCTGCGCCAACCGCCGCGACGCCCTGCTGCTCGTGCTGCAGGGGCCGGACTGCTCCGGCAAGAACGGCGTGATCCGCCGCGTGCTGGGTGGCCTGGACCCGCTGGGGCTGTCGCCGCACAGCTTCCAGGCGCCGAGCGAAGAAGAACGTCGCCAGGACTTCCTCAGGCGCTACCGGGAGAGGCTGCCGGCGCCCGGCATGCTCGGCGTATTCAATCGCAGCTACTACGAAGCGCTGGTCAGCGATCTGCGCGACGGCCTGTGCTCGCCTGCCGATATTCCGCAGCGCGAGGCCGCAATCCAGACTTTCGAGCACACGCTGCCGGCCGCCAGTATCCAGCCGCTCAAGTGTTACCTGCAGCTGTCTGCCGGCGAGCAGAAGCAGCGCTTGCATCGGCGCCTGGAGCAGCCAGAAAAGCGTTGGAAGCTGACCCTCGGCGATCTGCAGGACCACCGCAACTTCGCCCAGCAGCAGGCGCAATGGGCGGCCGTGCTGGGCAAAAGCCACAGCCGCGAAGCACCCTGGTACGTGATACCGGCCGACCACCGCTGGTTGCGCGACCTGCTCGTCGCCAGTCTGCTCGCCCGCGCGTTCGAGCGCCTGGCACTGGACTGGCCGGCGCGGCTGGCGCCATTCACCCATGTTGATCTGGACAGCACGCCATGAAGTGCCTCGCGCTGCGGCCGCTGCTACTTCTGCCGTTGCTGGCGAACGCGCAGCAAGGCGACCCGGCAGCGGAGCTGTCGGTGGACGAGGTCCGCTTCACGGTCGCCAACTCCGAATTCACCCTGATGCACGAGATGGGGCACCTGCTCATCAGCGAACTGCAGCTGCCGGTACTGGGCCGCGAGGAAGACGCCGCCGACCAGCTCGGCTTCATGGGTCTGTTCCTGCTGCAGCGGGAACAGCACCGCGACGACTTCTACGCCAAGCTGATGGATGTCGCCGATTACTGGCGTCTGGAATGGCAGCACGCGGAACGCGACGGCTCCCCGGTGCCGGTCTGGGACAGCCATGCGCTGGACGCCCAGCGCTTCTACAACATCGCCTGCCTGGCCTACGGCAGCGACCCGGATCGGCTCGACTGGGTGCTGGAAGTCAGCGGCCTGCCGGTGGAACGCGCGCTGTACTGTCCCGAGGAATACGAACAGGCGGCCCACGCAGTGCAGTGGTTTCGCGAGCACTTCGGCCGCAGCGACGAGCGACCGGCGCGGCACCGCATTCAGGTGATCTACGACACACCCCCCGGACATCTGCCGGGTGGTGCCGAACTGCTGGAAAAGATTCGCGCCAGCGGCGAGCTGGAAGCGGTCGCGGCGAAGGCCAGCGATGCCTTCGCGCTGCCCCGCGACCTGACCCTGCGCATGTCCACCTGCGGCGCGCCGGACGCCTGGTTCAACCGCATCAGCGGTGAGCTTACGCTGTGCTACGAGCGCATCGCCTACTTCCGCACGCTCGCCCGCGAGCTGCCGAAGCTGCGCGGCGGCGAATCACCGACGCCGCGCTGACGCGCCTTCAGCGCGCCTCGATGCGATAGCCGACACGCGGGAAGTGCACGTGTACGACCCCGGTGCGGTCATCGCTGCGGCGCAGGATCAGCTCTTCGCTACCGGCGAAGACCAACTCGCCCTCGACCGGATCGGCGCCGTAATCCACTGCGGCGATGGCCACATTCTGCCCTTCCTGAAAACCATTCGGCTCGCTGAATGCTTCGTCCGGCAGCGGCGCAGGCTCGGCCTCCAGGGCCATGCGCAGCGCATCCTCGGCGGATAGCTCGCTGCTGGAGCCATGGCCCACGCCGAGTACCTTGCCAAGCCAGGCCGCCACCTCCGGGTACCCATCCACCAGCGGCGCGGTGACCGGCGTTGCACGCAGGAACCACAGGCAATGCGCGACGGCGAAATCGGCAATCGACGGCGCCGCACCAAACAGGAACTCGCCCTCCTCCCGCGCCAGCTGCTGCTGCAGGCGCGTCATGAAGGTTGGCCAATCACTCTTCGCCTGCTCCAGCGGAACGCGACTGACCGAGCCGTTGGAGAACAGCTGCGCACGGTCCTTGCTGAATATCTGGACGAACTCCTTGGGCACCTGGGCGAAGCGGACGGCCATGGATTCGGGCTGGAACACCAGGCTCACGGCGTTCAGGAACAGCACCGAATCGGCCCACTGGGCAAGCGTCGCGGCGGTGAACTCCTGGCCTTCCGGGAACAGCGCCGGGGTGGTCTTTTCGGCCTCGAGCCGACGCGCGATCAGGGCGGTGTCGCAATAGATGTCGGCGCCGACCTGCAGCACCGGCGTGCGTCGATAACCGCCAGTGAGCGCGGTCAGATCGGGCTTGGGCATGACCGGAGGGATCATTACCGAGCGCCAGGACAGCTGCTTGAACCCCAGCATCAGGCGCGCCTTTTCGGCAAAGGGCGAGGTGGGATAGTGGTGCAGGATCAGCTCGTGCATGACAGGCTCCGCCAGAGGTCTCGAGATGGGGCGTCGCCCCGTTGGAAGAGCATCAGCTTAGACGCTCCGCTCCACCGAGCCTACCGGTTGATTGGTGCGTCATTCACGCAACGGGGCTGGCCAGGCTCACCAGGCGTTCCTTGGCACGCTTGTCCAGTCGCTTGATGGCGATTTCGCGACGCAACGCATCGCCTTTGCTGGCGCAAGTCTCGACATAGACCAGCGCCTGCGCCGGACTGGAGTGAAAGAAACGCGCGCCGCGCCCGCGCTGGTGCTCGGCGAAACGACGCTGCGCATCGTCGCTGATACCGCAGTACAGCGCACCGTTGGCGGCGCGCACCAGATAGACGAACCAGGGTTTGGGCTGAACCTCGGTCATGTTTCGCAAAACTCTCGGAGTCGGTGGCGGTACGGGCCGGCATTATGCCGGACTTGCGCGCCACGGGCGTTTGGCAGCATCACCCTGTCGGAGGAAGGTGCTCGCCTAGCAGAGAGCCCGACCGCTGTCCAGATATGGTGGCGGTTCGCCTTTGCGTATACTGCGCCGATGTTTGCCCAAACCGTGTTCCGCAAGCGCTGCGCCATCTGGCTGTTGGCGACCGGACTCTTCCTGATGCTCAGTAGCTGCGCCGAGAAGCCCAGCGAGCTTGAGCGTATACAGGAGGAAGGCGTACTGCGCGTGATCACCCGCAACAGCCCTTCCACCTATTTCCAGGACCGCAACGGCGAAGCCGGCTTCGAGTACGAGCTGGCCAAGCGCTTCGCCAGCAATCTCGGCGTCGAGCTGCAGATCGAAACCGCCGACAACATCGAAGACATTTTCAACCGTCTCAACCGGCCTGGCGGCCCGGCGCTCGCCGCCGCCGGCCTGGTCGCCAGCGAAGGCCGGCAGGAACTGGCACGCTTCACCCGCTCCTATCTGGACGTTACCACCCAGGTCGTCTACCGCAGCGGCCAGCGCCGTCCGACCAGCCCCAAGGACCTGATCGGCAAGCGCATCCTCGTGCTCAAAGGCAGTAGCCAGGCGGAGAAGCTCGCCACGCTGCAGGCCGAATATCCCGACCTGCGCTACGAAGAATCCGACGCCGTGGAAGTGGTCGACCTGCTGCGCATGGTCGACGAGGGCCAGATCGACCTGACCCTGGTGGAATCCAACGAGATGTCCATGAACCAGGTGTACTTCACCAACATCCGCGCCGGCTTCGATGTCGGCGAGCAGAACAGCCTGGTCTGGGTCGTGGCCAAGGGCGAGGACGACAGCCTGCTCGAGGCCGCCAACTCCTTCCTCGAGCAGGCCCAGCAGAACGGCACGCTGCAGCGCCTGCGCGAACGCTACTACGGTCATGTGGACGTGCTCGGCTACGTCGGCGCCTACGCCTTCGCCAAGCATCTGCAGCAGCGTCTGCCGCGTTACGAGAAAGCCTTCCGCGAGACCGCCAGGAAACACGGCATCGACTGGCGCCTGTTGGCCGCGATCGGTTATCAGGAATCCCACTGGCAGCCCGAAGCCACCTCCAAGACCGGCGTGCGCGGGCTGATGATGCTGACCTTGCGCACCGCCAACGCCATGGGCGTGACCAACCGCCTGGACCCGGTGCAGAGCATCCAGGGCGGCGGCAAATACCTGGTCAAGGTGCACGCCAGCCTGCCCGAAAGCGTGCAGGAACCCGATCGCACCTGGTTCGCCCTCGCCGCTTACAACGTCGGCGGAGGGCATCTCGAAGACGCCCGCAAACTCGCCGAAGCCGAGGGGCTGGACCCCAACAAGTGGCTGGACGTGAAGCAGATGCTGCCGCGCCTGGCGCAGAAGCAGTGGTACAGCAAGACCCGCTACGGCTATGCCCGCGGCGGCGAGCCGGTGCACTTCGTGGCCAACATCCGCCGCTACTACGACATCCTCACCTGGGTGACCCAGCCGCAGATGGAAGGCCAGCAGCTGGCCAAGAGCGAGCTGCATATCCCCGGCGTGTACACGACCGACCTGATGGAAGAGCTGCCGCCGCTCTGACCTTTGCGCAAGCCTGACTCACGCCGGGCCAACGCCCATCCGACGCAACAGCGCCTTCTCGATCTCCAGAATCACCAGCACGGCCACCCCGGCCAGCACCACCAGCACACCGGTCGCCAGCGGCAACGCCTCGGACGCGAACAGCGACTGCATGAACGGCGCGTAGGTGAACATCAGCTGCAGGGCGAACACACCGAACACCGCCACCAGCACCCGCGGCGTACCCTTGACGCCCTGCACGGTGAAGGAAGGCGCCTTCAGATAACGCACACTGAACAGATAGAACACCTCCATGCACACCAGCGTGTTGACTGCGACGGTGCGCGCCGCCCCGATCGTCGCGCCCTGCGTCAGCATCCACTGGTACATGCCGAAGATGCCGGCGAGAAACAGCGCGGAAACGAAGAAGATCCGCCAGATGACGAAGCGTGACAGCATCGGCTCGTCCGGCCGCCGCGGCGGCCTCTGCATTACATCCGCCTCGGTCGGTTCGAACGCCAGTACCATGGCCAACGCCACCGAGCTGACCATGTTGACCCACAACACCTGCACCGGCGTGATCGGCAGCGCGATACCGAGCAGCACCGCCAGCAGCAGCGACAGCGACTCGCCGCCGTTGATCGGCAGCAGGAAGGTCACAGTCTTGCGCAGGTTGTCGTAGACGGTGCGCCCCTCCTCCACCGCATGGGCGATGGAAGCGAAGTTGTCGTCTGCCAGCACGATGGCGCCGGCCTGCTTGGCCGCCTCGGTGCCCTTCATGCCCATGGCCACGCCGACATCTGCCTGCTTCAGCGCTGGCGCGTCGTTGACCCCATCGCCG
>DNMQ01000429.1:2690-3049 GCA_003488145.1 Pseudomonas sp. | reverse complement strand
CTGCGCGAGGCGATCGCCGATCACCTGAACGGGCGAACGCCGTCGCTGGCCCATGAATACCGCGTGCGCATCGAGGGTGGTGACTACCTGTGGGTGCTGGTGCGCGGCGTCGCCGAGCGCTGCGAGCAGGGAACCCTGCGCATGGCCGGTTCGCAGACCGACATCAGCGCACGCAAGGCCGCCGAGGAGTGCCTGCGCCATGCGGCACGCCACGATGCCCTGACCGGCCTGGCCAACCGTCTGCACCTGGACGAACTGCTCAAAGAGGTGCAGCAGCGACCGCACGGTCGGGCCACGGCCTTGCTCTTCGTCGATCTGGACCGCTTCAAGCTGATCAACGACAGCCTCGGCCACGGCGC
>DNMQ01000429.1:0-2616 GCA_003488145.1 Pseudomonas sp. | reverse complement strand
TCGGTCAGCGCCAGCATCGGTATCGCGCCGCTGCAGCGTGATGGTCAGGCGCTGAATGCGCTGCAGGCGGCCGACCTGGCCCTGTATCGCGCCAAGAGTGCGGGCAAGGACCAGTTCGCCCTGTTCTGCGACGGCCTGCATTCCAAGGCGGCCCGTCAGCTGGAACTGGAGAGCGCGCTGGCCCAGGCGCTGACGCGGCGGGAATTCGCCCTGCATTATCAGCCGATCTGCCGCGTCGAGCAGGGCCGACCCTATGTCGTCGGCGTCGAGGCGCTGCTGCGCTGGCGCTTCAACGACAAGCCAGTGGCGCCGCACGAGTTCATTCCGGTGCTGGAGGAGTCGCGCGAGATCGTTCGCGTCGGCGAGTGGGTGCTGCGCGAGGCCTGCTGCCAGGTCCGTCGCTGGCAGCAGGCCGGTCAGACGCAACTGTACTGCGCGGTCAACCTGTCGATACGTCAGCTGCAGCAGCCCGGTTTCACCGATCTGCTGGCGCGCGTGCTGCGGGAGACCGGGCTGCGACCGGACAGCCTGCTGCTGGAGATCACCGAGACGCTGCTGATGCAGGATAGCGAGGCGACCATGAGCAGCCTGCTCGAGATCGCGGCGCTCGGCGTGCGCCTGGCCCTGGATGATTTCGGCACCGGTTACTGTTCGCTCGGCTACCTCAAACGCTATCCGCTGCACGTGCTGAAGGTCGATCGCAGCTTCATCGCCGCCGCGCCGGATGATCCCGACTCGGTGGCCATCAGTCGCGCCGTCATTGGGCTCGGCCAGAGCCTCGGCCTGGCGGTCGTCGCCGAAGGCGTGGAGCGCCCCGAACAGGTGGCCTTTCTCGGCGCCGAGGGTTGTCAGCTGGTGCAGGGTTACTGGTTCAGTCCTCCGCGCTCGGCGGCAGAACTGCAGCGGATGTTCGATCGCGAGCATCGTTTCGACGAGCTCTGGGCATTGCATCCTGTCACGCCCGGGACGACGCAGAACGACCCGCTCCCGGCCTGTCTGCCTGGCTGACCGGCATCTGCGCGCCGCCAGGAATGAGACGGCTGGGGCACTCTTGCGCCTTAACAAGGTCAACCTTCTGTGAATCTGACGATTCAAGAATTCTCCGGCCACCCGCCGGATCACTCTGAAGGAGGTTAACCATGCGTCTTACCTATCTGCTGCCCCCCGTACTCGGACTTCTGCTGGTCGGTTGCGGCCCGGACGAAGACCGCGAGCGCGAGCCGACCCCGCCGCCGGCCACCACCGAGCAGCCGGCCGCACCCTCCACTGACACCACCACGCCGCCTGCAGGCACTGGGACCGGCACCGGTACCGGCGCTGCACCGAGCACCGGAACGGGCACTGGCACCGGTACTTCGGGCGACATGGCCACTCCGCCTGCCGACAATGGCAGCGGCATGGGCACCGAGTCCGGCTCCGGTACCGCGCCGAGCACTGGCACTGGAACCGGCACCGGCACTTCGCAGTAAGCGCGGCCCGGCACCCTGGGCCGCGGGCTCAGGGTGTCATGCGCAGGAGAAAAGCGATGAAGTCGAGTTTTATCTTGGCTGGTGCACTGGCTGCCCTGGCGCTGGTGGGTTGCTCGCCGGACGACGAGGAGTCTGCGCTGGATAACAACAGCCGCAACCAGCAGGAATACCAGAACACCGCTACCGATCCCGCCGGCCCGCGGGAAATCTCGCCGCCGTCCAACCGGACCAACGAGTAGCGGTTCCGGCGCTGCGCCGGCTAGACGAACTGTCCGGCCGCGTAGCCCGACGCCCAGGCCCATTGGAAGTTGAAGCCGCCCAGATGGCCGGTGACGTCGAGTACCTCGCCGACGAAGTACAGCCCTGGCGCCTTCTGCGACTCCATGGTCTTGGACGACACTTCCCGCGTATCCACACCGCCCAGCGTGACCTCCGCCGTCCGGTAGCCCTCGGTTCCGGCGGGTACCACCTGCCAGTCCGCCAGCTTGTTCGCGATCGCTTCCAGCTCGCTGGGCCCGTACTGCTTCAGCGGCCGTGAGCTGAACCACTGCTCGCACAGAAGGCCGGCCATCTTGCGCGTGAAAACCTCACCCAGCAGCGTCTTGAGCTCGATGTTGGGGCGTTCCTGTCGCTGCGCCGTCAGCCATTCCACCAGATCCAGGTGCGGCAGCAGGTCGATATGCACCACGTCGCCCGGGTGCCAGTAGGACGAGATCTGCAGGATCGCCGGGCCGGACAGCCCGCGATGGGTGAAGAGGATGTTCTCGCGGAAGCTCTGCCCGTTGCAGCTGACCAGGCAATCCTCCACCGAGGTGCCGGACAGTTCGCTGCACAGGGTCTTGAGCTGCGGTTCGGTAATGGTGAATGGCACCAGGCCCGCGCGGGTCGGCAGCACGTTGTGGCCGAACTGACGGGCAATCTGGTAGCCGAAGCCGCTGGCGCCCAGGGTCGGGATCGACAGCCCGCCAGTGGCGATCACTAGCGACTGGCAGCGCACCGCGCCGATGCCGGTCTGCAGCGCATACCCCTGATCGAGCCGCTCGATCGCCGTCACGGCGGTGTCCAGGCGCAGATCGACTCCGGCCCGCACGCATTCGTCCAGCAGCATCTCCAGGATGTCGCTGGATTTGTTATCGCAGAACAGCTG
>DNMQ01000428.1 GCA_003488145.1 Pseudomonas sp. | reverse complement strand
AGGCAATCGGTCGCTTCGCAACAGAAGCCTAGGCCGACATGCTTCAAACTATACGCGCCTGACGGAGCCGGAGGGCGTTGAACACCACAGATGCTGAGCTGAGGCTCATGGCCAAGGCAGCAATCATCGGAGACAGCAACAGTCCAAAGAATGGATAGAGCAGGCCTGCAGCAATCGGGATGCTCAACCCGTTGTACATAAAGGCAAACAGAAGGTTCTGACGCATATTGCGAACTGTTGCCACCGAAAGCGTACGGGCGCGAAGTATTCCCATCAGGTCACCTTTAACTAGCGTGACTTGCGCGCTGTTCATCGCGACGTCGGTACCCGTACCCATCGCGATGCCTACGTCAGCCCTAGCGAGAGCCGGCGCATCATTTATTCCGTCACCTGCCATGGCGACCACTTTACCGAGGGCTTGTAGCTTAACCACCAGCGCCTCCTTGTCCTGCGGCTTCACTTCGCCATGCACTTCATTGATCGATAGCTCGCGAGCGACCGCGCGGGCAGTGGTAAGCCCGTCGCCGGTTGCCATGATCACTTGCACGCCTTCCGCTTGGAGCCGAGCTACAGCTTCCTTGGACGTCGGTTTGATTGGGTCCGATACGGCCAGCAAGCCGGCAAGCGCCCCATCAACAGCCAGGTAAACAATGCTGGTACCGCTAGCACGCATTTTTTCTGCCTGATCTTTTAACGGCTCGACGCTCACACCCGCATCTTCCATAAGCGCTGTGTTGCCTAGCTGTAGCTGCTTGCCGTCCACTAGACCACGGACTCCGATCCCTGACCCTGACTCGAAGGTCTCTGGCTTTACCAACTGAATACCCTCGCTTCTCGCATGGTCCACGATGGCGTGGGCCAGGGGATGCTCGCTACCTTGATCCAAGCTGGCAGACAAACGGATGACATCCTGAGCATCGAACGGCGTGACGCCTACCGCCCGATCGAAAACAGGTCGGCCCTCGGTCAAGGTTCCTGTTTTATCGACAATCAGCGTGTCTACCTTACGGACATTCTCGATGGCGCCTGCATCTCTGAAAAGCACTCCGCTTCCGGCCGCTTTGCCTGTGGCAACCATGATCGACATAGGCGTTGCCAGGCCAAGTGCGCACGGACACGCAATGATCAAAACCGCAACCGCATTGATCAGGCCAAATACCCAGCCCTGCTCGGGTCCGAACAGGCCCCATGCAAAGAATGTCAGCAAGGCGATGCCGATGACCGTCAGCACGAAATAACCTGCAACCGTGTCCGCCATCCTCTGCATGGGTGCTTTTGAGCGTTGCGCATTCGCAACCATCTGGACGATTTGTGAAAGCATGGTCCCAGAGCCAACCTTAGTCGCTCGCATGACAAGCGAGCCGCTCGTGTTCATCGTCGCGCCGATAAGCGCATCGCCTGCTCGCTTGGTCACCGGGACGGGCTCGCCCGTTAGCATGGATTCGTCGACGGCGCTCTCGCCCTCCAATACTTCTCCATCCACCGGTACCTTTTCACCAGGACGAACGCGCAGATGGTCACCCTCGTGAACGTATGTAAGCGGGATGTCCTCCTCTGAACCATCCTTGGCGATACGGCGAGCTGTTTTAGGCGATAGGCCGAGCAGGGACTTGATTGCCGAAGACGTCTGGGAACGGGCCTTCAATTCCAGCAACTGGCCCAGCAGAGTCAATGAAATGATCACCGCGGCGGCTTCGTAATAAACGCCTATCCGGCCGCCTACTGTGAATGACTCTGGAAATATGCTCGGTAAGAGGGTTGCTACTATGCTGTAAATATACGCAGCCCCTGTGCCAAGCCCGATCAAGGTCCACATGTTTGGGCTGCGATGTTTGACCGAGGCCAGGCCGCGCACGAAAAATGGCCAGCCTGCCCACAAGACAACCGGGGTCGTAAGGGCTAGTTCAACCCAGTTCTGGCTAGCCCCGTGAAACAGCGGAAGTGCATGTCCCGCCATGGCCAACAGGGTCACTGCTACGGTCAAGGGGAGGGACCACCAGAATCGCTTCGAAAAGTCCTTGAGTTCGGGATTCTCCTCCTCGTCGAGTTCAGGGATCAGAGGTTCCAATGACATCCCGCAGATAGGGCAATCACCTGGACCCATTTGGCGGATCTCAGGGTGCATCGGGCAGGTGTACTCGGCCGTTGCATCACCGGCGTGCGCCTTCTGTGCGGGCGGCGTGGATGCCTGAGGCGATGACCCATGAGCCTGCAGTGCAGCAAGATATCTAGCAGGGTCAGAACGGAACTTGGTCTGGCAACCCTGGCTGCAGAAGCGGTAAGTGGTTCCTTGGTAATCCTGCTCATACTCGCTGGTCTCTTTCACCTTCATCCCGCAGACCGGGTCTGTGAGTGCTGCAGATCCTTTCGTTTGGTCAGGTTGATGATGGCAATGCGAAGAGGACATGAGAGCTCCTTTAATGAGTTAGTAGTCACGAATGCGGCTACTACACCGACAGTTACGGCATGTTTCTTCCAGGCCCGCTGCGTCTGACAGCCAACATATGAAAAACGTCCTGACTTTAAGCTGAAGCGCCGATTACATTTTTGTCAGGTTTCCTGGCACAAGGCGATTTGCTGTTGGGAAGACTGCCTCCGCTTACACCCGTTAAACGTAAGTGTGTACTAGGTCCTAGCGTGGCTTGACCGCCCCCCTGAAAATAGGACAGATGTGTTCATCAAGCGGCGATATCTGGCAGGCAGGAGAAAGGTGCCAAAGGCCTGGCCTTCGGCTGTCGAGGAAGAAACCACCTGTGAACTGATGCAGGGAGAGGCCGTCGTCAAAGCCATCCGCTGTTGCAGCGATTGCACTCGACCCGTGTCGTGGCTGGGGTCGAAATCCTTTGGCACGCATCTGCGTACAAAAAGAACCCGTTGTTTCGCCGGCGGGCACCGGCGCTGAATACCGTTCGACCCGCAGGGTCTCCTGGGGGCTCGTCCCGCTATCGAGACAAGGCACCAGGGGACCCGTCGGAACGAAAAATCAGCCGATAAGAACGCCCGTGAGATACGGGCTGCAGATGAGTCCGCCTTCTCGTCAAACCAGCTAAACGCTGGCGACGGGCACACGTTGCAGAAGGATGGTGCGTGCTGGGTTCCTCGCGGGCGCGAGGTATGCGCATCGACTGTGGTCGATACGATGGGGGAGATGGCCGCGACCTATTTTAAGCTCTGTCGCGGCTTGCGTGTCGCGCTGCATTTTGCGGCGGCTTGCTGGATGGGCAGGGTGCCTTTGCAATCGGGATAGTCGCAGCAGGACCAAAAGGAGCCGGCCTTGCCGGTGCGTTGACGGGTGACACCGCCGCACAGGGGGCAGGTGGGTCCCTCGGGTAACTTGATGGACAGGTCGGCACCGCGATACTGCTGCACGAGCTGGGTGACCCACATGGATTGCTTCTCGACGAAAGTATCCAACGTCATGCTGCCGGCTTCGATCATGTCCAGCGCCTGTTCCCAGACGGCGGTGGTACCGGGGGCTGTGATAGCCGCTGGCACCGCATCGATGAGCGTGAAAGCTGCTTCGGAGGCGCGCACAGCACGACCTTTCTTGATCAGGTAGCCGCGGTCGAGCAGACCTTTGATGATGCTGGCGCGCGTGGCCTCAGTGCCGATGCCTGTGGTTTCTTTCAGCTTCTGCTTCAGCCGGGGATCAGTGACCAGCTTGGCGACGCCCTTCATGGCCTTGACCAGATCGCCCTGCGTGAAGGGTTTGGGCGGTAGCGTCTTGAGTGCCTTCAGATCGACCTGGCCGACCTGGCAGGACAGGCCTTCGCGCATGGTCGGCAACACCTGGGTGTGGGGTGCCGATTCGCCGTTCGCGTCATCCGCTTCCGGTACGGCCAGCACCTGGTGCCAGCCGGAGATGATCACCTGCTTGCCGATGGCCTGCAAATTCTGGCCACCGCACAGCAACTGCGCGGTGGTGCGGTCGAATTCGTGATGCGGCAGGAACTGCGCGAGGTAACGCGCGCGGATCAGCTTGTAAACCGCCAGCTCCGTGTCGCTCATGGCCGACATGTTGGCTGGCTCCAGGGTTGGAATGATTCCGTGGTGGGCCGAGACCTTGCCGTCGTTCCAGGTGCGTGAGCGCTGAGTGCGGTCGAGCTGATCGAGCAATGGGCGCAGGCTGGGATCAGTGGCAAGCACGGCGGAGAGTACGGCGGGCACCTCGGCGAGCATGCTTTCGGGCAAGTAGCCGGAGTCGGAACGCGGATAGGTCGTCGCCTTGTGCGTCTCGTAGAGCGCCTGCGCAATGTCGAGTGTTTCCTGCACATCCAGAGCGAGTTGCCGAGAGCACACCTCCTGCAGTGTGCCCAGATCGAAAGGTAGCGGGGGACCTTCACACACGCGCTCCGTTTCGACCGATACCACCTGGGCGCTGCCGACAGCGCGCATGCGATTGGCGGCTTGTTGTGCCACAGCCTGCTGCAGGCAGCGGCCTGCGTCATCGGTACAGCCGTCCGCTGCGATCCAGTTGGCGAGGAAGGATTGCCCACCTGCCGATAGCGCGATCTCAACGGTCCAGAACGGTACCGAGACGAAGCGTGCGATCTCGCGGTCGCGGGCTACCACCAGTGCCAGCGTCGGTGTTTGCACCCGGCCGACCGAGAGCACACCCTCGTAGCCAGCCTGACGCCCGAGCAGCGTGAACAGGCGGCTCAAATTCATCCCGATGAGCCAGTCGGCCCGGCTGCGAGCGAGTGCCGAGTAGTACAGCGGCAGCGTCTCGTTCGACGGTTTCAGCGCGATCAGCGCCTTACGGATGCTCGCGTCGTTGAGTGCCGACAGCCACAGCCTCTGGATCGGCCCACGATAGCCGCACAGGTCGATGATCTCGCGAGCAATCATCTCGCCTTCGCGGTCCGCATCGGTTGCGATCACCAGTTCGCTGGCCTGGCAAACGAGCTGTTTGACGATCTTAAATTGCGCGGCGGTTGCAGCTTTCGGTTCTACGCGCCAGCGCTCGGGAATGATGGGAAGCTGCTCGATGGACCAGCGCTTGTACTGCTCGCNNGCTCCGCTGTAGCAGCCGTTACCGCGCTGGCTCGCATCCAGGACACGTGCGATGTCTTTGCCCTGGGATGGCTTTTCACAGAGGAACACTCGCATACAGCCTCCTCAGGGCGTGATGGTCATCGAATGACTCTCAGCATCCCCGTCAGGCGCGCATGCGGCAGCAAATAATGCGGCATCGGCAAATACCAGGTTGCATTGCTGCAAAGCGCTGGCGTGGGAGTAATGAAATCGGCAGTTACACCGCTATAGGTGCGACGCCACAATTCAGTGGCAGTTGTGGGATGGTGTGCATGAATTGGCGGTAGTTTTATCACCAGAAGCTTCGTTCACGGGGCGCTGGAATTCAGTGGAACTCAGTGGAGCTATCCCCTGGGGATAGGTCCACTGAGGTGTGCTGCCGATTTACTCCGCAGGGAGCGTTGGATCGCTGGCCTGTTTCGGGCTCAGCATCACTGACTCAATGCGGTAGGGCAGGACGCCGACACGCCGAGCCTCAATCTTGAAGGTCACGCGCTCGTTCTCGTCGGCATCCTCCCATTCATCGCGCACCGTGCGCCCGTCCACCAGCACGCGCATGCCTTTCTGATACAGCGTTTGCCAGTGCTCAGCCTCGCGGTGCCACAGCTCCACGGGTGCCCAGTACCCACCGCGATCTTCATAGCCATCCTTGGTTGGAACCGGATTGTCGAAATACACGTTCAAACGCAGTAACCGTCGTGGCTCGTCATTGCCATTCGGAAACTCCCTGTATTCCGGCGCAGAGCCGATGTTGCCTTCGCCAACAAAGTGCGTGCTCATAGTGACTCCTTGGAACATGTGGTGCGGATGGGCGCAGCGTTTCCGGGGAAGCGCTGCAGGTAAGTCGATTCGGCCTGGGCCACCTTGCTGGCGCATTCGTGGGCCTGACGGCCCAGCGTGTGCAGGAGGCTGATCTGCATGTTCAGAACGATGCGCTGAACCTCCATCGCATAAAGGTCGTCGATCAGCGTGTCGGGGGTCGCGGGGCTGGTGATCAGCGCTTGCCACAACGCCACTCCCATGGCGGAGCGGTCGGGCCTGCGCCAGCGCAGAAATACGGTCCCTGCGCCAGTGGTCTGCTGGGCCAGCTCAACGGGCAGCAGCCAGAAGGGGTAGGCGTCCGCCTGCGCCAGAATGCGCCGCTGTGCCAGCTCGATGAGATCGTCACGCAACGCGTAGCACTGGCTGGCCCACTCGGTAAGAGCCCCCTTACCTTTAAACGGAAAAGGACGTAAAAGGCCTTTTAGAGAGGCTGCCTGTTCCAGTTTCAGGAAGTCAGCCTGTTCCAGGGGGTAAAAGCGACGAGCTGCCGCAGAGGTCGAGGTGGTCGAGGTGGTCGTCATGCTGGCGTATCCTCGTTTTCACCTGCCGCAGCCACCGGGTCATCGGCGTCCACCACCGGGAAGTCGTCGGCGCTGGCATTCTCTGCTCTCTGGTTTGCAGAGGCGGCCAGCGCCGAGCGACGGATGATGGGTGGTGCGTAGCGGGAGCGCAGGATACCTTCGAGCACGTCCAGCGGCAGTTCGCCGAGTTTTTCGATGGCCGCCCTGGCTGCGGCATTCTTGGCAGCGAAATCGCCCCTGGTGCAGCCCGAGTAGCGAAACTGCTGTGCCAACGAGAACAGGCTGCGCAGTGCGTGAGCCCCTTCGTTGAGCCAGCGTTCGAGTGTGCTGCGGTCGATCAGCGCGGTGTGGTGGGCCAGGATCAGCTTGCGCGCCAGGTCGTCGTAATCAGCCAGCAGATACACCGCGAGGAAGCCGAGCTGAGCGTTCACGAACAACGGGAGCCTCACCGGCTGCACGTTCATGTTCTCTCCCAGCGACAGCGCTGGTGGCACGTCGGCCAGCGCCTGATCGACCTGTTCGCGTAAGGCCTGCAACGTGTCCTTGGTCTGCGTCAGCTTTTCCTCAATCCTCAGCATCCACCAGTCCGAGTAAGGGTCGTCTTGCTCGGAGCCGCGCTTGATTTTGTTGGCGATGGCGATGAAGCCGTTCAGGCCGACGATACCGGGTTTCCCGTCGCTGGCCGCTCGACCGTGCCAGATACGGGAGGCGTGATGGGTGTGCAACGTCAGCGACATTGCACTGCGTAGCGATCCGAGATTCAGTTGCAAAGTGTTGTCGGTGGCCATGGGGATGACTCGCGGTAGCGGTACGAATGGCCAGCTTGGGCAGCGGAAGGAAGGCGGTCAGTCAACAAATCGCACTCGATGCCAGCCGGGTTTGGCGAGCAGAAGGCTGTCTGTTGCAACTATCCCCAGGGGATAGTTCCAGGGTGGCCTAGGGACGTTTCTCTCAGCCGTTATTTCTGGTGCAGCAGGGCATGCAGATGGGCGAGGTGTGCCTGGACGACTTCGGGGTTCGCCGGTCGGGAAGGGGGGGCGGGAGGTGGGTCGCTGGCAACGGCATTGCTCTGCCCTTGTCCAGCCCATGCTTTGAATTCGCCGCGAATCGCGGCTTGGATGATGCCGAACAGATAGCCAGCGGGTTTGCGCACCTCGCTGCTGCGACAGCGCGCGGCCCATTCGTCGAGCACGGCCTGGCGTTGTTCAGACTCGACCTGTTGCAGGGCCACCAGCGCGCCGGCTTGCTGTTCATCCTTCAACGCCAGGAAGCGCTCAGGCAATCGCAGATTCTGGAGTTCTCGCGCACGCGGTACAGTACGTACTGATTTTTTTATACGATTACTAGGTACTTCAGTACGGTCCTGCTTCGGATTCCGAAGAGGGTCGATTTCGCTGGCTTTAGTGCCTGCTTCGGAATCCGGAGGCGGCGGCTCGCCATTCCGAAGAAGGGCATCGCAGCCTTCTTCGGATTCGTGGGAAGTCTGCGCCTGTGGATAACTTTCGCGTGCGGATACACCGCCCTGGGCCATGCGTTGCGTCAGCACTTGCAGGCGCGTCGGCAGTACACGACCGCTGAGCAGCGGGTCTTCGCTGAGTTCCTGGATGGTGTGGTAGCCCACTCGCTGAATCGCTTTGCTGGCGTGGTTGAGCGCGTGGCTCACCAGTCCTAGGTATTCCGGGTCCAGCTGCATGGCTTCGTAGGGTGTGAGGGGCTCGTCGTGCAGGACGTAGAGGTTGCCCACGATGCGGCCGGTCCTGGGATCGCGCCGGCGGCGCACGAGGCTGAGCCAGCGCGTCAGACGCAGCAGTGTCAGCGCGCGTGCCACGGTTTCGTGCGATGCTTGCTCCGCGCAGGGCGTCGATGCCAGGTAGGGGCGGAGCTGATCGTAAGTCGGGAACGCCGTGACTCCATCGTCATTAAGCAGGAGTCGAAACACCTGCCAGGCGTTGCGTTCCAGCGGTGTCAGACGGCGGTCGAGAAATAGCGCTCGAGGCACGCTTTCATGGCGATTGCCGCTGTATATGAATCCATCGCTGGCTGGATTGTTGTCCTTGGTGGGGGCCAGGTGCCGCAGGGCATCGTCGAGCAGCGTTGAAAGAGAGGCGGGGCCTGTCGGCGAGACCATGGCCTTACACCAGGCCTTGGTCGATCCAGCTTCCTATCGCAGCCCATATCACGGAGATGGGTAAAGATAAGGTTTCGGCCAGATCCATCGTCAGTTCCAGCATCGTGCTGTCGTCAGCCAGCGCGATGCCGCGCTCTGTAATGCCGGACTTCCACTGCTTCCACAGGGCCATCTCCTGTTCTTCGTTCAAAACTGGATGCCGCCCCCGGCGCTTTGGCAGCCTAATAATGTCGCGGCGCAGGGCGACCTCCTGGTGGGTCAGTCCGTAGAATTTGCTGACCATCTCGGTGCTGGCCCCCAGGCGCAACATGCGATCGACCGTGGCGATCTCGTGCTCGATATCATTCATCTGACCGACCAAGCGCCAGAGGACGTCTGTATTCACCGTCACAGAGCACCACGGCACCTGAGCATTGGCCAGCAAGCTCACCAGCGCGGGTTGCTTCAGTACGTCCAGTTCCCGCTCGCTGAAGCCCATCGACAGGCAACGGCGAAGTTGGCCGTTACGCAGATCGTGCAGCGCCTGGGCAACGACAGCTTGATTAAGCGGATGAGGTGTCGACATGGTTCCCTCCGGCCTGTTTCAGTGGTTGGTCTCATCTGGATTGGCCTCCAGATCCAACAGCCGGCGTGCCAGCCGGACCAGACGGAAAAACTTTACCAAGCCGTTATCGGTCAGTCGGGGTAGGGCTTTTGCATCACTAACGTAAGTTCCCAGCAACAGTGCCGCTAGGCTGTCATCCCGGCGAAGATCGCCCTGATCGGGCTCGGCGGAGTAGGGGTTACTCAATGTGTGCAACAGCGCCAATACCATGCGGCCGAACGCGGGAGGCGGCATGCCCTGATGGAGCGGAATGCAGGTGAAACCTATACCGGCCTTGACCGCTTCGATGTAGTCGGCCAGCTCGGCTTCCTCGGCTATCTCCTGCGCGAATTGCGCAATGTGGATGCGCAGGCGATCTGGCGAATCCAGTCCCGGCTCGATGTACCAGACGTCGCTGATCGGGAACAGTCCGCCGGCTTGAACCGGAATCGCCTGCAGCACATTGTTCGTGAAGGTCGGTAGAGGCTCGCCGTTATGCTCGGCGACCAGCCGCTGGATGGTCTGTAGCCGCTCGGTGTTGTCGGCAGGTGAGACGATGTGCCCCTGCAGGCGCACTTCGCTATCACACTCACTGGCGGAAGTGGCTGGCTCCAGTGTCTGGACTGGTGATGGCGGTATGGTGGTGTCGTTAGATGCGGGCCCCGAAGTGTCTGCTGCAGCCCCATTGTCGCGAGTGGAGTCCTGCAGGAGAGTGGATACGCTGTCGGTTTTGACGGCGTTGACAATGGTCGCGGTTTCGACTGGCAGCAGGGGTGGGCTGTTAACTGCACGCTGGCGGTGTTCAGTGCTGTCGACATCAAGCTCCAGCACGTTGTAGTCGATACCGAGCAGCTCCGACATTTGACCGACCAGTTCGTCTTGGACCCGGCCGCCAGAAAAAGAGCCTGGCTGCCCATCGAACGGCGCGAGGACGTCGTGGAATAGGGTCTCGAAATCGGTGGCCAATGCCTTCCCGCACGCATATTTTTCCCAAGTGAATTCAGCTGCTTTGCGCAGTACCGCCAAACGTTCAACTTGATGTCTCCCCAATCCGTTGTACAACACGTTGGGAATGGTGGGCAGTAGGTAGCGCACGGTGTCTTGCATACGACTGATGTGGGATTGCGGAACTGGGTAGCCGTCAGCGCTGAGGCGGCGGGCAAGTTCCGACTGTGACAGCGACTTGCCACTTTCGAGCTCGTACAGCTCGCGGGCTTTTTCAACGCCGAGCGCACGCTCGATGAACGTCAGGCTGCCGTGCAGCTCGTTTTCCGCCAGGTGGCCGGTCAGAGCAATGATTTCGCCGCGCTCGGGCCAGGGACGGAACAAACAGTAGATTCGGAAGAATTGCTCCTCCTTCGTTTCGGACCACAACTCTCGCAGGATGGCGAGCCGGGTATTGCCGCCGTTACGAATGATGAAGTGATCGGCACCGGGACGCCGAGTGATTGGCGGCGGAGCATCGAGGCCACGCTCACGGATGGAGGCTTTTATGTCGTCGTAGAGCGGGTTGCGCGTCAGGCGTGGATCTAGCTCAGAGGGAAGCAGATTGTCGAGCGTGACGACCATCGGGGTGTCGGTCACGGGGTCGCCCAACGCCTGTGCGACAGGGCCGGAACGGGAGAACCCGTCGGCCATCAGCTTGCCCGCCATCTCCTGAGGAAAGATATTAGCCATTCCGATCTCCCGACTGGTTCCGTTCGGCCCGGCGAAGGCGCGCCCAGGCGTTTTGGCTTGCCCGGTGATCGCTCGCCGTTGAGCTCGTGAAAATCGGCGGTAGGCCAGGCTTCATGAATTTCAGGTGTCCTCCCTGTGTGCGGTGGACTTCCCAGCCCTCACGCAAGGCGAACTCAATCAGCGGCAGTAACCGCTTGTGACCGCGGCCGAGCTCATAAGCGCTCGACATGTGAATGCCTTCTGCCAGTTCGGCCGGTCACGCTGGCAAGCTGCTCCTGCCATTGCGGGCATAGCTCGATCGCGAGGGTGCGCATGGTTTCCAAGGCCGCTGGTGCCTGACGCCCGCTTGGGCGTCGGTACTCGACCCTATGTACCGGTTGGCTCGACGTGGCGGCGCGAGGGAAAGCCTCGATCGCGGGTATCTCGGTGCGCAGTATCTGGACCTCGTGGTGCTCACGGAAAATCAGCCGTAGCGTCTGCTGAACCAACTTTGCGTTCGACGAGATGGTTGGCACGCGATTGAGCAGCAAATGCAGTGGCGGAGGTAGGATGCCCAAATAGCGGTAGGGGGCGATTGCATCGATAAGCTGCAGCGTGCCTCGATGCAGCTCTCGGGCAGCTAGGATTTCTGGGGTGATCGGGGAGACGGCCATGTCTGCGGCGAGCATGGCCATCTCCAGCATGACGCTGCGTGCGCCCTGTGTATCGATCAGCACCAGGTCGTAGTGCGGTCGGAACAGCGGCAGCAGATTGCGCAGGCGCAAGCGCCCGTCTGCAGCATGCAAAAGCAATGTGCTCAGTTGCTGGTGTTCATCGTTGGACAGCACCACATCCAGGCCTTTGATGGTTGTCTGCGAAACCAACTGCGACAGCGTTTGCTCATTGAATGCCAGCAGCTCGTAGATGCCGCCAGCGGCGCGGTGGGTGAGTTCGTAGTAGGACGACAAGGTGGGCTGCACGTCGAGGTCGATCAGCAGCACCCGCAGGCCTGCGTCAGCGATGAAACCGCCCAGGTTGGCGGCGACGGTCGTTTTACCGACTCCGCCCTTTGTCGAAATGATCGCGATCACTTGCATGGCTCGCTCCTCGTCCGCAGTGGAGCGGCGTCAAACGCGCTCTTTGAGGCGTTCGGTGATCCAGTTGTCGATTTCGACAGAGTCCCAGCCGACGGCCCGAATCCCCAGGCGCAAGGCCTTGGGGAACTTGCCTTCTTTCATCAAGTTGTAGATATGTGCGCGCTTGAATCCAGTTTTGGTTTCGACTTCGGCGCGGCGGAGAACACGGCGTTCCGCAACTGCTGTTTGCTCAGTAGACATGGTGGTCACTCCTTTATGCTTGGTAGCACCCGTAAGGCGTGACCCCTAGTAGAAGAGCGTCACTCCGTTGGCACATCAAACAATCGGATCGTGCTGACCACCGGATTCATCGGAAATGGCTTTTGGCTGTTCCGACTCCGTACTAATTTGATGGCATACACCATCTAGCCGACCCGTAAGTGATCCACTATTGATAACGTCTTAGGAGCAAACAAGATCAAAAAATGAACCGAACTGTCTCGCCGGAATACCGGATTGATAGGTTCATATTTTTTACCATTCAACTGACGGAAAAAGTCATGCGCAGGCAAAGCAAGTTTTCATCTACTGTTGAAAGGTCATGAGGAGCAAGCATCCCTGCCAGCGCTGCATTGTGGCATGGTGGTTACTCCGAGATAACGTGACTTTTGTGGTCAAGTAAATGACGAAAAAACATGGTTATAGCAAATTATTTGTTAGCTATCAGTTCACCAACTAGCTGGGCGCGAGCGATGAACCTGCTCAGCTCCTCCGATGGCGGCTTATCGAGCATGGTAATGAATGTTGGTGTACAAGGAACATCGTCAGTGACGGGGCGGATGATAACGTCGGGGTGACTGTACAGAATTATTTGCGATGCCAGTCCAACGCCAATACCGTAACCTGAAGCCACCAGCATCATCATTGGTTCGTGCCCCGAGACATATTCAGCTACCGCAGGAAAAGGTAATGTGTACTCGTAAAACCAGCGGCGAATGACCTCGTAGCCGCCTGAGCACAGCTCAGGATGGCAAAGAACCAACGCGTGCCGAGCGACCTCTTGAAGAGGAATTTTTTCAAGAGCGAGAAGTGGGTGGTTCCTTGGAATTGCGATGGCGGGGCGGTCTGTCCAGACAGCTTCTTTGATGAATCCACTGTGGCGTTCGGTATGCACAGTGAAGCCGGCGTCGATCTGATCGTGTCCTAGCGCATTGACCATCCCCTTGACGGTCATTTCGATGATCTTCACTTGGGTCAGCGGTTCCTCCTCACGGCAACGGGCTAGCAACCGAGTCAATCGAGGTTGTGCGAGCCCATCGGTCAGGCCTATGCGCAGTCGGCCTCGGTATCCTTGCGCCGCAGCACTCACGCGAGTGCGTGCGCCTTCCATGAAGGTCAACATTCTGCGGGCTTCCTCTCGAAAAACCTCACCCGCCCAAGACAAACAGATGCGACCTCTAGCGCGTTGGAACAGGCGAACCCCCAATTCCGCTTCAAGTTCTTTGATAGCCCGGGCGAGAGGAGAGGGCTCGATATGGACTCTGGCGGCTGCTCGCGAGTAGCTCAGTTCCTCCGCGACGACCAAGAAGTAATGAAGATGACGTATCCTCATATTGGTTTTCTCCCTTACGTGTGGCGGTCTCACCGATGAACCAGCGCAGTTGAGGCGGGAAACCATCTCGTGACGATTCTTGATCGAGTTTCGTGGAGATTTCCGGTTCGCGTTTCGCGATCTAAAGACCAGACATCAGCCAATGAAAATTTGCGGACACTCACCCTTGAATGTTCGCGCTATCTGGCAGGATTGAGTGCTGTGTCTCAATTGAGGGTGTCGAAGCTACTCAGTGGCAATGGCAGGTGCTGCCGAGAAAAGGGCTGGACCGGGTGGGCAGACGTAGAAGAAAAAATTGGCGAGGGGGTTGCCTGGCTCTTTAAACAAGTCCATAATTGCGTCCGTTGTCCAGACAGCAGAAGCGGAAAGCCCTTTTAAATCAAAAGGTTGCGGGCTAGGCTCTAGTCTCGTTTCCCGCTCCAGTTTGTAAGATCGCGCCGCAGTAATAATGCGGCGCCTTCGTTTTGAGGCCGGTTGGCAGAGTGGTTATGCAGCGGATTGCAAATCCGTGTACGCCGGTTCGATTCCGACATCGGCCTCCATATTGAAAAGCCCCAAGCAACTAGTTGCTTGGGGCTTTTTCTTTTGCGCGGCTAAAAAAAGCCAAGCATCTTGATACGCCAATTAGTTTGGCAACGAGCGACTCCGTAAAGGCTATCTATACTTCGAGAGCGCCTTTCGCGCGAGGAGAACAGCCATGCGACGCCTCACAGCTTTCACCCTTGCCGTCCTGTTCAGCACGCCGCTGCTGGCGATGCACTGTCCCATGGACATGGCCAAGATTGATGAGCAGCTCGAAACCAATCCGCCCAAGGATGCCGCTACGCTGCAGCAAGTTCGTGAGTTGCGTGCTGAGGGCGAGCAGCTGCATCAGGCTGGCAAACATGCCGATTCGGTAAGGGTGCTGGGCAAAGCGCTGTATCTGTTGGGGCTGAAGCCCTGATCAGCGCGCCCGGCGCAAGCCGACCAGCAGCCAGAACAGCAGTCCCAGTATCGGGAAGACGGCAATACCGATTGCCCAAAGCGCCTTTGCGCCTACGGTTCGCTCACTTTTGAAGACGCTGATGATCGCAAGTAGATTCGCGGCTATCAGCGCTCCCGCGGCCGCTATGGCCAGGTACGTCATCGAATCGGACACTTCTCGCTCCTCCTGACAGTTCAACTATGAGGCCGTGAACTGCACAGGACGGTTCCGTTCGACAGTCGCGCCGCATTTGCAGCATTGCGACGAGATCACTCAGCCCAGCAGCTGCTCAAGCTCATCGCTGCTCGGCACCTTGCCCTCCACGACAATCTCCTCATCAACTGCGAGCGCAGGGGTGCGCATGACGCCCGCGTCGATGATGGCGTTTACGTCGGTGATTTTCTCGACCTCGAACTCCAGGCCGAGTCGCCGCGCGGCAGCTTCGGCGTTGGCGCAAAGCTGTTGGCACTTGGCGCAGCCAGACCCATAAACAGTCAGTTTCATTGTCGTCCTCACATCAGTTGGCCATAGAGATAGCCGCTGAGCGTGGCCATGACCACTACCAGCGAGCAGTACACGATCGTTTTCTGCGTGCCGAGCACGGTACGAATCACCAGCATGTTCGGTAGCGACAACGCAGGCCCCGCCAACAGGATTGCCAGTGCCGGGCCCTTGCCCATTCCTGCGCCCAACAGACCTTCCACGATGGGCACTTCGGTCAGGGTAGAAAAATACATGAAGGCGCCGAGGACCGAGGCGAGGAGGGTGGAGGTGAAGCTGTTGTCGCCCACAGCCCAGACGACCCACTCGCTGGGAATCAGCCCTTCGTGGCCGGGGCGGCCGAGCAGCATGCCGGCGATCAGCACCCCGCCAAGCAGTAACGGCATGATCTGTTTGGTGAAGTCCCAGCTCTGACCGACCCATTCCTGGCTTGCTGCGTTCTGGCGACTGGCCTGTAGCATCAACCCCGCGATGCCTATGACCATGGCAAGCTCTGGCCATTGAGGCGCAAGCAGAGCGCTCGCAGCGACCAGCGCGCCAATCATGAACAACGGTCGTACCGACCAGTTCCAGCGACGCACCAGCAATGACGCCAGCAAGATGGCGAGGGTTGCGGTGATCGGCCACTTCCAGGCATGCACGGCCATCCAGGCCGAGTTCTCCGCGCTGGCCCAGTTGGCGAATACCAGAATGCCGATCATCAAGCTGAACAAGGCGACGATGTCGCCGAGCGGGTGCCCGTCGTCGTCACCGGCGAAACCGCGGGCACTTTTGGCCGCACGTGCAGCCTCCTCGCGGCGGTAGAGCAGGTGCATGATGGCGCCGATTACCAAGGCGAACACGATGGCGCCAACGGCTCGAGCGATCCCGAGCTCGGCGCCAAGCACCTTGGCGGTGACCACGATGGCCATGACGTTGATCGCCGGCCCCGAATAGAGAAAGGCGATTGCTGCACCCAGGCCGGCACCGCGCTTGTAGATGCCGCCAAACAGCGGCAATACGGTGCAGGAGCACACCGCCAGCAGCGTGCCGGCGATGGATGCCACACCGAACGCCACGGGCTTCGGCGAAGCCGGGCCCAGGTGCTTCATCACTGCGCCCTGGCTGATGTAGACGGCCATTGCGCCCGCGATGACGAAGGCTGGCAGCAGGCAGAGAATCACATGTTCACGGGCGTACCACTGCGTCAGGCGCAGGCCTTCCAGTACCGCGTTTTCGAAACGGGGCTGACCCATCGGCAGGAAGAAGATCAGCAGGAACGCCGCGCACATTCCGAGCAGCACTTTGGCTTCGGCGGGATGGCCCCGCCAGAAGTTACCCAAGTGCGCTCTCAGCGAAAGTGGTGTGTCACTGGTCGAGGCAGGCTGCTCTTGTGCGGGGCTGTGCATGTCTGTGGTCCTCTCAGGCGTCTGCATCGATGGTAGTCAGCCTGCGCGCCGCCCTGCTGATCAGGGTCAAGGGAAGGTGAGTGGTTCCAGCTCAATCAGCAGGCAACGCCCGGTTGTACCAGTCACGGCTGCGGTTGATGCTGCGCACCAGCCAGAGCATGACCGGCACCTCGATCAATACGCCAACTACGGTCGCAAGGGCCGCGCCTGAATTGAAACCATAGAGCACGATTGCAACGGCAACCGCTAGTTCGAAGAAGTTCGAAGCACCGATCATCGCTGAAGGGCCGGCAACATCATGGCGAACCAGGAAGCGACGGTTGAGCCAGTAGCCGAGCCCGGCGATGAATAGTGTTTGCAGCAGGATCGGTACCGCGAGCATGGCGATGATCAACGGCTGGGCCACGATCGCTTCGCCCTGGAACGAGAACAGCAGGACGAGGGTCGCCAGCAACGCCACGATGGAAAATGGCTGCACCTTCGCCAGTGCCGCCTGAAAGGCCGGCTCACCGCGCTTCATGAGCCGGCCGCGAATGAACTGGGCGATGGCCAGCGGAATGACGATGTACATCACTACCGAGAGCAACAGGGTATCCCAGGGCACTGGAATCGACGACACGCCGAGCAGCAGGCCGACGATTGGCGCAAAGGCAAACACCATTACCACGTCGTTCAGCGCCACCTGGGTCAGGGTGAAATTGGCATTGCCGTTGCAGAGATTGCTCCAGACGAAAACCATCGCCGTGCAGGGTGCGGCGCCCAGGAGGATCAGGCCAGCCATGTAGCTATCGAGCTCGGAAGCCGGGAGCCACGGCGCGAAGACATGCTTTATGAAAACCCAGCCGAGCAGGGCCATGGTGAATGGCTTGACCGCCCAGTTGACGAACAGCGTGATGCCCATGCTCGCCCGTTGTGCATAAACCTCCCGCAGCGCCGAGAAATCGATCTTCATCAGCATCGGGATGATCATCACCCAGATCAGCAGGCCGACCGGAATGTTCACATGGGCGATTTCCAGCGCGCCGACCGCTTGTGCGGCAGCGGGCAGTCCCAGGCCGAGGAGGGTGCCGGCAACGATGCAGAGAAAGACCCAGAGCGTCAGATAACGCTCGAAGAATCCGAGCGGGACACCGGCCGCTTTCTTCCCGGCCACTTCACATTGACTGGACATCGCTAATTACACCTTTTCGCATGATGATTGGGATTGCATCGGTGGTTGCTAGGGGCGCTGCAGGGGCTTTGCGACAAGTGCCTGAACGACCTCATCGACGGTACTTCGCGCCGTGCGAGTGACGCCGATCAGCGTGGCAGATGCCATACCGGTCCAGTCGCCGTAGCCCACCAGCCAGAGATTGGGTTGCTTCACGACACGGGTTCCTTCTACCTGTACTTTGCCATCGGCCTCGATGATGCCGAGTTCACGAAGATGATCCAGTGCCGGGCGGAAACCTGTGCACCAGATCACCGCGTCTAGGTCCTCACGACGCCCATCCGCCCACTCGACTCCCGTTTCGGTGAAGCGCGCGAAGGGGCGCTCGGCCACCAGAACGCCACGCTCGCGGGCTTCGCGCACCGGCGGCACCATGACGATGTCACCGAAGCCGCCGGCCGGCTCGTCGATGCTGCGTCCCTCCTGCTGCGCCTTCCAGCGCGCGGTGGCGCGCTCGAACAGCACGCGGCCGTCGACATCGTCGGGCAGAAACGCAGGTGGCTCCTGAGTGACCCAGCGTGTCTCGCTGACTCTGGATAACTCGGCGAGGACCTGCGCGCCGGAGTTTCCACCGCCTACCACCATGACCCGTTTACCCTCGAAGGGGGCCGGGTTTCGGTAGCGAGCTGAATGAATCTGTTGGCCCTGAAAATGCTCCAGGCCTGGATAGGCTGGAATGAATGGCTTGCTCCAGGTGCCCGTTGCGCTGATGACCGCGCGAGTCAGCCATTGCTGATCACCGGCCTGCACCAGCCAGAGGTCGTCTAGGCGACTGATCGCGTCGACCCGTACCGGCCGCTGGATCGGAAACCGGTAGCGGTGTTCGTAATGTCGCAAATAATCGATAACGTCGTTGCGCGTGGGATTGCCCGGCTCGACCGGAGCAGGCATCGGCCAGCCGGCAATCGAGCTCCAGGCGGCGGGTGAGAACAGTCTCAGCGACTCCCAGGCGTGCAGCCATGCGCCGCCGGGACTGGGCTGTTCATCCAACAGCAGATAGGACAGCGACGTGCGGCGCACAAAGTACGCAGTCGTCAGGGCGGACTGTCCTGCGCCAATGATGATGACATCGAGAACATTGGCTGCTGTCATCAAGCGGCTCCCGTAAAGGCGGACATTCGTTCGAATAAATATATGCGATGCGGAATATACGCCTCTTGTTCCGGCGCAACAAACTCGCCTTTGACACGCGCAGTGAATAGCTGGCCTAGCTCAAGAGAGAGCTTTACTTGCTTATGCGCTAAGCAATATATTCGCCCAAGCATATCTTATGGGGAACGGCCTCATGGCCTACAAATCG
Source organism: Pseudomonas sp. (assembly GCA_003488145.1). GTDB lineage: Bacteria > Pseudomonadota > Gammaproteobacteria > Pseudomonadales > Pseudomonadaceae > Stutzerimonas. The sequence goes on along the minus strand of DNMQ01000428.1, from coordinate 5,703 downwards.
CGTGTCCTGTTCGTCTGCGTCGCCAACTCGGCACGCTCCCAGCTCGCCGAGGCGTTGCTGCGGCATACCGATTCGGAGCACTTCGAGGCGTTCAGTGCAGGCACCGCTCCCACCCAGGTCGATCTACGAGCGTTGGCAGCGCTCGAGCAGCTTGGCGTTGCGACAGTGGGATTGCACAGCAAATCGCTGGAGGAAGTGGAAGGGCAACCGTTCGATTTCGTGATCACGCTGTGTGATAAGTCATCGTTGGAATGCCTTGCACTGCCTGGTGCGGGCGAGTACATCGCCTGGAACTTCGAAGACCCTGCCACCAGCGACCAGCCGGATGCTTACCGGCACACGCTTCACGAGATACATGAGCGGATCAAGATGTTCGTGTTGGTCAAGAACAAGCGCTGAGAAGATATCAATGGTCGAGCACCTGACACCTACCACTGTATTCAAATGCCTGGCAGACGAGACTCGCGTGCGGATCGCGTTGCTCGTCGCCCGCGAAGGCGAATTGTGTGTCTGCGAGCTGACCTATGCGCTGGATGAAAGCCAGCCAAAGATCTCGCGGCATCTGGCGCTGCTGCGCGGATGCGGAATTCTGGAAGACCGCCGTCAGGGCCAATGGGTTTACTACCGACTCCACCCGCACCTGCCTGACTGGGTGACCGACATGCTGCAGCCGATCCTGGCCGCCAACAAGAATTGGCTGGGCGATAACGTGCAGCGCCTCGAAAGTATGCGCAACCGCCCAGAGCGCGCCAGCTCATGCGCCTGAATCAAGAACGACCATGAAGATTCTCTTCCTCTGCACCGCCAACAGCTGCCGCAGCATTCTGGCCGAGGCGCTGTTTAACCATCTCGCGCCGGCCGGCATGCGCGCGTTCAGCGCCGGCAGCGAACCCCGAGGCGATATCAATCCCCTGACGCTTGAGGCACTGGCGCGGGCCGGCATTGCGGCTGATGGCTTGTATAGCAAGAGCAGCGACGCGCATCAGGCGCTGAATCCCGACTTCGTCATTACCGTCTGCGACAAGGCCGCTGGCGAAGCGTGCCCGGTACATTTCGGGCCGGCCACCAAGGCGCACTGGGGGCTTGCCGATCCTTCCGAGAGCGTCGGTAGCCCCGAGGAAATCAAAGCGGCGTTCGATGCCACGCTGGTCAGGCTCAAGCTACGTTTCACCGCGTTTCTCGCGCTACCGCTCGCTCAACTGGATGCCGCTACGCTGAGAACCGAGCTGGCGCGCATCGGCACACTTTGAACCTAGCAGGACATGCCTAATGAACGACGATCTGCCCAATATCGACCCAGATCTGCTGGATATGCCTGACCTGGACAAGCTTGCTCTGCCGGCAGGTCCAGAACACAGGCCACGCATCCTGCTGCTCTATGGCTCTAACCGGGAGCGCTCCTACAGTCGCTTGCTGGTACAGGAAGCTGCGCGCCTGCTCGAGCGTTTCGGTGCCGAGACGCGCATCTTCAATCCGTCGGGATTGCCGCTGCCGGACGATGCACCGGACAGCCATCCGAAGGTGCAGGAGCTGCGCGAGCTGATGCAGTGGTCGGAGGGTCAGGTGTGGTGTTCGCCGGAGCGTCACGGCTCGATGAGCGCGGTGTTCAAGGCGCAGATCGACTGGGTGCCGCTGGCCATGGGCGCGGTGCGGCCGACACAGGGCAAGACGTTGGCGATCATGCAGGTCAGTGGCGGCTCTCAGTCGTTCAACGCGCTGAACCAGATGCGCGTGCTGGGCCGCTGGATGCGCATGATCACCATCCCGAACCAGTCCTCGGTGGCCAAGGCCTTTCTCGAATTCGACGACGCCGGCCGGATGAAGCCCTCGGCCTACTACGACCGCGTGGTGGATGTGATGGAGGAGCTGATCAAGTTCACCCTGCTGGTACGCGGCCGGGCCGACTACCTGGTCGATCGCTATTCGGAACGCAAGGAGTCGGCCGAAGCGCTGTCCCGTCGCGTCAATCAACGCTCCATCTGACTTTCAGGAATCGCCCGCGTGTCCCATCCCTACGACATCCTCGATGTACCCGGCAGCGCCGGTCAGCTGATCTTCACACCGTGCCCCGGCAGCAAGGGCACCAGCGTCGATGAGGCGCTGGCTACCCTGCAAGCGGCCGGCGCTGACGCGCTGATCACCCTGATGCCTGCTGAAGAGCTGGCGCGCAACGAAGCGACGCAGCTGGCGCAGCTCTGCGCCGAGCGCGGCCTCGAGTGGTTTCACCTGCCGGTGGCTGACGAACAGGTGCCGCTGGCGGACTTCGACCAGGCNNCATGTCGGCTGGATCGAACGCTTCGGCGCATGACGGGCTTCGCATGCTGAATACGCTTGGCCTGTTCGTCATTACCGCGATAGCGGAGATCGTCGGCTGCTATCTGCCATACCTCTGGCTGAAACAGGGCAAGAGTATCTGGTTGCTGTTGCCGGCTGCGCTTTCCCTCGCGCTGTTCGCCTGGCTGCTGTCGCTGCATCCCACCGCCGCCGGGCGCGTGTATGCGGCGTACGGCGGCGTGTATGTCGGCGTGGCGCTGGTCTGGCTGTGGCTGGTCGATGGTGTTCGCCCGACCTTGTGGGACCTGCTTGGCTGCGCCGTTGCGATGCTGGGCATGGCGATCATCATGTTTGCGCCACGAACTTCCTGATTCACCTTTCAAAAGCGAGTCATCCATGAGCATCAAAGTTGGCATCAACGGCTTCGGCCGCATCGGACGTCTGGCACTGCGCGCGGCATGGGATTGGCCGGAGCTGGACTTCGTGCAGATCAACGATCCCGCTGGCGACGCGGCGACCCATGCGCACCTGCTGAACTTCGACTCCATTCACGGTCGCTGGCAACACGAAGCGGGATCCGATGGCGACTGTCTGGTGATCGACGGTCAGCGGGTAAAGGTCAGCGCCAACAAGGCGATCAGCGACACCGACTGGTCGGGCTGCGATCTGGTCATCGAGGCCAGCGGCAAGATGAAGACCGTTGCCGTGCTGCAGCAATATCTGGAGCAGGGCGTCAAACGCGTGGTGGTCAGCGCGCCGGTGAAGGAGCCGGGTGCACTGAACATCGTCATGGGCGTCAACGATGGGCTGTTCGATCCGGCGCAGCATCGCATCGTCACCGCGGCATCCTGCACCACCAACTGCCTGGCGCCGGTGGTCAAGGTGATCCATGAGCAGCTCGGCATCCGCCACGGTTCGATCACCACCATCCATGACCTGACCAATACCCAGAGCATTCTCGATCAGCCGCACAAGGATCTGCGCCGCGCGCGGGCCTCGGGCATGAGCCTGATCCCCACGACCACCGGCTCGGCCACGGCGATCGCCGAAATCTTTCCAGAGCTGCGCGGTAAGCTGAACGGCCATGCCGTTCGCGTGCCGCTGGCCAATGCCTCGCTGACCGATTGCGTGTTCGAAGTGGAGCGCGCTACCGATGCCGCGGAGGTGAACCAGCTGCTCAAGGCCGCGGCAGAGGGCGAGCTGAAGGGCATCCTCGGGTATGAGGAGCGGCCGCTGGTTTCCATCGATTACCGCACCGACCCGCGCTCGTCGATCATCGATGCGCTGTCGACCATGGTGGTCAACGGCACTCAGGTGAAGATCTACGCCTGGTACGACAACGAATGGGGCTACGCCAACCGCACCGTGGAACTGGCGCGCATGGTGGGGCTGGCAGGGTGAGATGCCGCTGAGAGGCGTTCGCTGAGAGCGGTGCGGACTATGGAAGAAGGGCAGGTAGGGTGGGCTGGAGCCCACCCTACGGCAAATTCGTGACTCGAATCCCCGACTCTTTTCTCGGCATGCCACGTCATCGCCAATCTAGCTGCGCAATACACCTGCTCAATCAATCCGGAACCGACCATGCAAGCCTTTGCCAGATTGTCCCCCGAGGTGCGCCAGTACCTGATCGTCACAGGTAACTACTGGGCGTTCACGCTCACCGACGGCGCGCTGCGCATGCTGGTGGTGCTGCATTTCCATTCGTTGGGCTACACGCCACTGCAGATCGCGGCGCTGTTCCTGTTCTACGAAGTGTTCGGTGTTGTCACCAATCTGGTTGGCGGCTATCTCGGCGCTCGACTCGGCCTGAACCGGACGATGAACCTTGGCCTGGCGATGCAGGTGGTGGCGTTGCTGATGCTCACTGTGCCAGCGGCGTGGCTGACGGTGCCTTGGGTGATGGGGGCGCAGGCGTTGTCCGGTATCGCCAAGGACCTGAACAAGATGTCGGCCAAGAGCTCGATCAAGCTCCTGGTGCCCGACAGCCAGCAGGGCACGCTGTACAAGTGGGTGGCCATCCTCACCGGCTCGAAGAATGCCCTCAAGGGCGTGGGATTTTTCCTCGGTGGCGCACTGCTGACGCTGCTGGGATTCGCCGGCGCAGTCCTGGCGATGGCTGCGGTGCTAGCCGTGATCTGGATCGGCAGCCTGGTGCTGTTGAAAAAGGATCTTGGCAAGGCGAAGGCCAAACCGAAGTTCAAGGACATCCTCTCCAAAAGCCAGGCAATCAACGTACTGTCGGCCGCGCGGCTGTTTCTCTTCGGGGCTCGCGATGTCTGGTTCGTCATCGCGCTACCGGTGTACCTGAGCACCGTCTTCGGCTGGAATTTCTGGATGGTCGGCGGCTTTCTGGCCTGCTGGATCATCGGCTACGGCATCGTCCAGTCGATGGCGCCGGCCATTACCGGCAAGCGCAGCGGCAACGTGCCGGATGGACGTGCGGCCTTCATCTGGGCCGCGCTGCTCGCGGCGCTACCGGCGGCAATCGCTGTGGGCCTGACAACTAATGCGTCGCCCCAATGGGTGCTGATCGGTGGGCTGCTGCTATTCGGTGCGCTGTTCGCGGTGAACTCCTCGCTGCATAGCTACCTAATTGTCAGCTATGCCAAGGAAGACGGCGTTTCGCTGGACGTGGGCTTCTACTACATGTCCAACGCCATGGGGCGGTTGATCGGCACCCTGCTCTCCGGCTGGGTGTTCCAGGCCTATGGGTTGCAGGCTTGCCTGTGGGTATCGTCACTCTTCGTGCTGCTCGCCGCGATTATCTCGCTGCGTCTGCCTCGTAACACGCAATAGCTGATTAGGGAAGGTCGGGCGCGCACGCCCGACCCGTATCGCTTAGTAGGTGTACTGCAGTTGTGCCCAGAGTTTCTCGGTGTCCACCGAATAGTCGTCCGCGTCGTAGCCGGCGTACTTGACCGTTGCGACCAGCCCTTTGACCAGCGGGATGGCGCGACTGTAACCGATGTTGATCTCTTCCCCGTACTGCTCGCTGCCACGCTCGGCGCGGAAGTCGTGGTACCAGGCTTGCAGCGTGCCGCCGAAGAGCGGCAGAGTGCCGCCGAGATAGACGTCCTGCACACCGTCTGCCGGCGTCAGCAGGAAGGTGTCGGCCCAGCCCTGAAAGGCGTGCTTGGTGGCCAACGGCGTCTGGAAGGCGCGGTTGCCTGGCCCCGAGTCGCCGCCCAGTACTTCCACGCCCGTTTTCAGAGTCGCACCCTTGAGGGCATAGCCCAGCTCGGCCAGGTAGTACTCGCTGCTCAGCTCCTGAGGATTGCCGGCGTAGTCCTGCTGGCGTGCATATTCAAGCGCATAGCTGATGCCGTGGAGGGCACCGTTCAGACGCAGACCTGTGGTCTTGCTGGACAGGGTGCCGAGCGCAGCGGCGGGTGCAGTGGCGATGTTGTCCAGTCCCAGCAGATAGCTGTA
>DNMQ01000055.1 GCA_003488145.1 Pseudomonas sp. | reverse complement strand
TACACCAACCTGATCACCTCCGGCATCGGCCTGAGCGAGGAGAAGATCGCCCGCTTCGCCGAGGCCGGCCTGGACCATATCCAGATCAGTTTCCAGGCTGCCGACGAGGAAGTGAACAACCTGCTCGCCGGCTCGAAGAAGGCCTTTGCTCACAAACTGGAAATGGCCAGAGCGGTGAAGAAGCACGGCTACCCAATGGTGCTCAACTTCGTCACCCACCGGCACAACATCGACAACATCGACCAGATCATTCGGCTGTGCATCGAGCTCGAAGCCGATTTTGTCGAACTCGCCACCTGCCAGTTCTACGGCTGGGCGGAGCTGAACCGTGCCGGGTTGCTGCCGAGCAAGGAACAGCTGGTACGTGCCGAGCGCATCACCAACGAGTGGCGCGACAAGCTCGCCGCCCAAAACCATCCGTGCAAGCTGATCTTCGTGACGCCCGATTACTACGAAGAACGCCCGAAGGCCTGCATGAACGGCTGGGGCAACCTGTTTCTCGATATCACGCCGGACGGCACGGCGTTGCCTTGTCACAGTGCGCGCCAACTGCCTGTTGAATTCCCCAACGTACGCGAGCACAGCATCGAGCACATCTGGCGACACTCCTTCGGCTTCAACAAGTTCCGCGGCTACGACTGGATGCCTGAACCCTGCCGCAGTTGCGACGAGAAGGAACGCGACTTCGGCGGCTGCCGTTGCCAGGCCTTCATGCTCACCGGCGATGCCGCCAATGCCGATCCCGTGTGCAGCAAATCGGCGCACCACGGCAAGATACTTGCGGCTCGCGAGCAGGCAGACCGCGGCGCGCTGGGGCTCGATCAGCTGCAGCATCGTAACGAGAAGGCTTCCAAGCTCATCCTCAAGGTATGAAATCGCCCCGCAACGATTCGTCCATGCTTCACCCATCCGCCGAGGTGCTGCCCTACGGTTTCTGGCCCAGCACCTGGAGCGCCGAGGCCGCCGCGGCCGCCAGCCAGGACTATGCCGAGCTGCGGACCGGTCACGGGGGGCTGTTCTGGGTCGAGTACGACCCCGTTCAAGGGCGCTGCACGCTGTGGTTCTGGCAGGCTGGCAGCGCACGCTGCCTGACCCCGGACGGCTTCTCGGTACGCAGTCGCGTCTATGAATACGGCGGCGGCGCGTTCTGTCTGACCGGTCAGGGCATCGCCTTCGTCAACGAGGCAGATCAGCAGATCTACTTGCAGCTGACCGATGACGCCGAGACCGCGCCGCCAATCGCGCTGACCGCGGCGCCTGAACGCCGTTATGGCGATCTGCAACATGATCCCGTCAGTGATGCGATTCTGGCGCTGGAGGAATCCCGTGAGGCCGTTGGCGTCGTGCATCGTCTGGTGAGTATCTCCATGGTCGATGGTGCGCGTCGTGTTGTTGTGGAGGGCGCCGACTTCTATGCCGCTGCGGTGCTCAGTCCGGACGGTGCACGGCTGGCTTGGATCGAATGGAATCGTCCCGAACAGCCTTGGACCTCGTCGCGCCTGTGCGCAGCTGAACGCCTGCCTAACGAGCGTTGGGGCAACAGGCAATGCCTGGCAGGCGCGGATGGAGGCGAGTCCTTGCAACAGCCACGCTTCGCCTCCGACGGCCGGCTGTTCTGCCTCAGCGACCGTTTGGGTTTCTGGCAGCCTTGCTATGAGGCAGACGGCCAGCTGCATCGGCATTCGCTGACGGCGCCCGGCGAGGCGGACACGGCACAGGACTTCGATTGTGCCCCGGCACCCTGGCAACTGGGCACCACCAGCTACCTGCCACTGGCTGGTGGCGGCCTGTTGTTGACGCATATGGTCGATGGTTATGGCTGGCTGTTCGAGCACGCTGCCGATGGCAGCCGGCGACAACTGGCAGCGGATTTCACCCGTTGCCGCCAATTGGCCGCCAGCCATACCCACGTATTCTGTATCGCTGGCGCTCCGGAACGAGCGCCAGCGGTACTTGCCATCGAAAGGGCCAGTGGAGCGGTGCAGATTCTCGCCGGCGGCGTGCAGCCGCTGTCGGCCAGTCAATTGTCGCGCCCGCAGTCGATGTGCTTTCCGACCGGTGATGGCGAGGTCGCACATGCTTTCTTTTACCCTCCCGCCAATGCGAACTGCCGCGGCGAGCCGGGGGCCTTGCCACCGCTGGTGGTATTCGCACATGGCGGGCCGACTTCGGCGAGCTATCCGGTATTCGATCCGCGCATTCAGTACTGGACCCAGCGCGGCTTCGCCGTGGTCGACGTGAACTATCGCGGCAGCAGCGGCTTCGGACGGGTCTATCGACAGCGATTGCGCGAGCAGTGGGGGATTGTCGACGTGGAAGACACCTGCCAGGCCGCACGGGCATTGGTGGAGCAGGGCGCGGTCGATCCGCAACGCTTGTTCATCCGTGGCTCCAGTGCCGGTGGCTTCACGGCCTTGAGTGCGCTGGCTGCGACAGCGCTGTTTCGCGGCGGCGCCAGTCTGTACGGCGTTAGCGATCCGCTGGCACTGCGGCGGGTAACGCACAAGTTCGAAGGCGATTACCTCGACTGGCTGATCGGCGATCCGCAGCAGGTGCCGGAGCGCTTTCGGGAGCGCGCCCCTCTGCACAATGCCGACCGAATCGGTGCACCGGTCATCTTCCTGCAGGGCGGGCAGGACGCGGTGGTGCTACCTGAGCAGACCGAATCGATGGTCGCGGCGTTGCGTGATCGTGGTATCGAGGTGGAGTACCGCCTGTACCCCGATGAGCGCCACGGGTTTCGACAGGCAGCCAACCTTGCGGATGCGCTGCAAGGGGAATTGCGCTTCTACCAACAGCTGCTCTGACGCGTTCCGCCGGACGGGTGGCGCGGCCAGCCATTTGACGCATTGCTTTACCTGATCAATGCAGTAGGCTTGCGCCCGTTAGTTACAAAAAATAAAAAAGGCCGTAGTCATGAGCCCGAATATCAGCCTCCAGCGCAAGTTCGTCTCCCCTGAAATCATCTTTGGTGCCGGCTGCCGCCATAGCGTGGGCACCTGCGCGGGCAATTTCGGCGCGCGCAAGGTGCTGGTGGTTTCCGATCCGGGCGTGGTCAAGGCCGGCTGGGTGGCCGATGTGCAGGCCAGCCTCGCTCGACAGGGCATCGAGCACTGCCTGTTCACCGACGTTTCGCCCAATCCGCGCTGCGAAGAGGTGATGCTCGGGGCCGAGCTGGATCGCAGCGAGGGCTGCAACGTGATCGTTGCAGTCGGCGGCGGCAGCCCGATGGATTGCGCCAAGGGCATCGGCATCGTGGCCGCGCATGGGCGGCATATCTATGAATTCGAGGGCGTCGACACCCTGCGCGTGCCCAGCCCGCCGTTGATCCTGATTCCCACCACTGCCGGCACCTCGGCGGATGTCTCGCAGTTCGTGATCATTTCCAACCAGGAAGAGCGAATGAAGTTCTCCATCGTCAGCAAGGCAGCCGTGCCGGATGTCTCGCTGATCGACCCGGAAACCACGCTGAGCATGGACCCGTTCCTTTCCGCCTGTACCGGCATTGACGCGCTGGTGCATGCCATCGAGGCATTCGTGTCGACTGGTCATGGGCCGCTGACCGACCCGCACGCGCTGGAAGCCATGCGACTGATCAACGGCAATCTTGCGCAGATGATCGCCAATCCGGCGGATATCGCGCTGCGCGAGCAGATCATGCTCGGCAGCATGCAGGCCGGGCTGGCCTTCTCCAACGCGATCCTCGGTGCGGTGCATGCCATGTCCCACAGCCTCGGCGGCTATCTCGATTTGCCCCATGGCGTTTGCAACGCCGTGCTGGTCGAACATGTCGTCGCATTCAATTACGACGCCTCGCCGGACCGCTACCGCAAGGTCGCTGAAACGTTGGGCATCGATTCGCGCGGGCTGAATCACCGGCAAGTGCGCGAGCGGCTGATGCAGCACCTAATCGACCTCAAACAGCAGATCGGCTTCTGTGAAACGCTGAGCCTGCACGGCGTTAACCTCTCCGATATCCCTTTCCTCTCGCAACATGCGATGCAGGACCCCTGCATCCTGACCAATCCACGCTCGTCGACGCAGCGGGACGTCGAGGTCGTCTATGCCGAAGCCCTCTGATGACCAGCATCAGGCCCTGACGCAACTGCTCGGTTTTGGCAGTCATTCCGCGCGCAAAAGTCACTATCCGGAACTGGTGGCACGCCTGGAAGAACTGGAGGGCGAGCGTAATCGCTACAAATGGCTGTTCGAGCACGCCGTGCACGGCATTTTTCAGGCCAGCCTCCATGAAGGCATTCGAGCCGCAAATCCCGCCTTGGCGCGCATGCTCAATTACGAAACCCCGGAAGAGGCCCTATGGGCGCTGACCGATCTGTCTCATCATCTGTTCATCGGCGGCGAGGAGGAGCTGCGGCAGATCCGCCATACCTTGAGCCAGCAGCATGGCTTGTTCGGCTACGAGACGCGCCTGCGCCGCAAGGACGGCAGCGCCATCTACGTGATCATGAACCTGCTGCTCAAGCCGGACGAAGATGGCCTGGTGGAGGGCTTCGTCGCTGACGTGACCGAGCGCAAACTGGCGCAGTTGCGCCTGTTGCAGCTCAACGAAGAACTCGAGCAACGCGTCGCCGAGCGCACCTGTGAACTGCGCCAAGCCCGCGACGCAGCCGAGGCAGCTAACCTGAGCAAAGACAAGTACCTCGCCGCGGCCAGCCACGACCTGCTGCAGCCGCTCAATGCCGCACGGCTGCTGATCTCGACCTTGCGCGAACGACAACTGCCGCAGAACGAGCTGCATCTGGTCGAACGGGCCCACCAGGCCCTGGAAGGTGCCGAAGACCTGCTGACCGATCTGCTCGATATTTCCAAGCTCGATCAGGCCGCGATCAAACCGGACATCGATATCTATTCGCTGGACGATGTGCTGCTGCCGCTGGTGTCGGAGTTCCAGTCGGTCGCTGCAGCCGCGGGGTTGCAGTTGAAACACTACATTCCGCGAGTCGCCATCAAGACCGATTTCCGCCTGTTGACGCGAATCCTGCGAAATTTCCTCAGCAATGCCTGCCGTTATACCGATCAGGGCTCTGTACTGGTGGGTGCGCGCATGCGCGCCGGGGCGCTGCGTATCGAGGTCTGGGACACCGGTCGGGGCATTCCTGAGGAGGAGCTGGGTTCGATCTTTCTCGAATTCAATCAGCTCGGGATCGGCCGATCCGCGAAACGCAGTGGGGTAGGGCTGGGGCTGGCCATTGTCGACCGTATTGCCAGCATGCTCGGCTACCAGGTGCTGGTACGCTCTAAGCCGGGGCGGGGTTCGGTGTTCAGCATCGATGTACCGCTGGCCGAAGCGATGCCTCGCGAGCGGGTTGCGGCTCCAGCGATCGTGCCGCAACTGGGCGATCCGCTGCCTGGGCGGCGCCTGCTGGTGATCGACAACGAGGAGAGCATCCTGCTCAGCATGGCTGCCTTGCTCGAACAGTGGGGCTGCACGGTGGTGACTGCCATCGATGAGCAAAGCGCAATGACGGCGCTGGATGGAGTTGCGCCGGACGCGATCCTCGCCGATTACCATCTGGATCACGGGCTGACCGGCTGGGACGTCGTGCTCGCGGTGCGAGCACGCTTCAACCAGGCGCTGCCGGTTGTGATGATCACCGCCGATCGCAGCGACCAATGCCGCCAGCAACTGCAGGGCTGCGGCGTGCCGGTGCTGAACAAGCCGGTCAAGCCCGGCAAGATGCGTTCGGTCCTCAGTCATCTGCTCGCCGGCAATGGCAATGGCAATGGCAATGGCGGCGGACAGGATTCGGGCTGACACGATCTGGATCAAGTTTTAGCGGGCGCCGGCTCGGCTAGACTCCTCGCCATGAAAGCCCATCTGCGTCTGCTACTCGCCCTGTTGATCAGCCTCGCGCTCCCCGTGAGCAGCATGGCTGCGCTCGAACAGAGCGCAGAACCGTGCCAGATGCAAAGCGACATGGAGAGCTCCGGGCATCTCGCACTCCAGGCTGAAGGTCAGGACGAGGATGCGCATTCGCACGAGGGCAATCCACTGTGTGAAAGCGGCCACCAGTGCAAGACCGGCAGCATGTTGCAGGTGGGCATAGCACAGCCGCATCTGACCGCCTCGCTGCCGCAACTCGCAGTTCATTACCCCGAGCTCTTTCCCGCCCGCTCCAACGCCGACGTCTGGCGCCCTCCGCGTTACTGATTCCATCGCTGACCTGACTCGCCCCACGCTCATGCGTTGAGGCGCTGTAGGCATGCCGTTGCGGTATGCAGGAAACCGAGGAATCCAATCCATGATCTCCCGATTGATAGGGAAATACCGGCCGTTAGCGGGCGTGGTTTTTGTCGCCGCGTTCGGCCTGCCCGGCGCAGCCACCGGGCTGACACTCGACGATGCCCTGAGCCTCGCGCAACAGCAGGCGCCGTCGCTACGTGCCGAGGCATCGAGGCTGCAAGCCGCGCGTAGCGAAGCCGTCGCTGCGGGCGAGCTGCCCGACCCGAAACTGCTGCTGGGCCTGCAGAACGTGCCGATTGAGGGAGCCGAGCGCTGGAGCCTCGATGAGGACGGCATGACCATGCGCATGGTTGGCCTCATGCAGGAAGTTCCGAACCGCGACAAGCGCAAGGCACGCAGCGATGTTGCGCAGGCGTCTGTCCAGAGCGCTGGCGCCTCGCGCGAGGTGGAAACCCTCAGGGTGCGCCTGGCGACTGCCCAGGCGTGGATCGCCACCCACGCGGTGGAACGCAAGATCCGGCTGTTCGACCAGTTGTTCGAGGAGAACCGCCTGCTCGCCGAGGCAATTCGGGCGCGTATCGCCGGTGGGCGAGGGCAGCTGACCGACAGCGTCGCGGCGAAGCAACAGGCGGCGTTATTGGCTGATCGCCAGGACGAACTGGAGCAGCAGCGCCGCCAGGCACGCGCGGCGCTGGTGCGCTGGGTTGGCAGCGATGGCAATCGACCGCTGTTCGGCGAACCGCCGCGCTGGGCGATTGCCCCTGAACAACTGGCGCAGCGGGTCGGCCAGCACCCGCAACTGACCGCCTATGCGCCGATGACCCAGGTGGCGCAGGCACGCATCCGTGAGGCGACCGCCGAGAAACAGGTCGACTGGAGCTGGGAGGTCAGTTACCTCAAGCGCGGTCGCGAGTACGGCGACATGGTCAACCTGCAGTTCAGTTTCGACCTGCCGGTGTTCCAGCGCTCGCGGCAGA
>DNMQ01000056.1:386-3506 GCA_003488145.1 Pseudomonas sp. | reverse complement strand
TCGCGCTGCACGTAATAGAGGTGTTGGCGTTCTGGCAGCGGATGCAGTTCGGCGAAGTTGCGCCCGGCAACCCGGCGCATGAACCATTCTTCCTGGAGCAACGCCGGTCCTGCGTCTGCCTCGTCCTGCCGGCTGGGTGGCAGCGTCTTCAGCAGCCAGGCCTGGCCCTGAGCATCTTGCACCCGATAGATCAGCGACTGCCGCGACTCGTGCAGCAGTGCATTCACCTGCCAGCCCTCGAACAGCTGGCCGGGGCGCAGCTTCGGCGGCAACGGCCAATGATCGAGCTGGGCGAGGGCGTCGGCCAGCACCGCTTCGGGCAGGGCTTCGACGCGCAGCAGCAAGGCACTGGCGTTGTCCTGACTGCCGCTCTGGTGCGCCAGATTGACCAGCGCCCGTGCCGCGGCGCCTAGGTCTGGTTGATCGTGCAGGATATGCGCGATGTCGCGTTCGGGGACGCAGGACCAGACGCCGTCGCTCAGCAGCAGGTAGCTTTCGCCTTCTTGCAGCTCGCCGTCGAGGTAGTCCATCACCAGGTGCTGATCCAGTCCCAGCGCACGCTTGAGCACATGCTGCATGCCCGACTGCTCCCAGACATGGTCTTCGCTGAGTCGCTCGAGCTGGGAGCCGTTCCAGCGGTAGGCGCGGCAATCGCCAACATGCGCCAGGGTGAAGCGGCGACCGCGCAGCACCAGTGTGGTGAGGGTGGTCAACAGCGGCTGGTTGCCGCCGTTGGCCTGCAGCCAGCGGTTGTGCGCGACCAGCACGCGGTCGAGTGATTGCGCGACGGCCCAGGTCTCCGGCGTCGCGTAATAGTCGAAAGCCAGCGCCTGCAAGGTCGCTCGCGCAGCCAGGCCGCCATCGGCGCACTGGCTGACGCCATCGGCCAGCGCGAACAGATAGCCCTTGCCGGTTGCCAGCCCGGGCGCCGGGGTGACGATGCGTATCGCATCCTGGTTTTCCGGGCGCGGTCCGGCAGCGCTGGCCTCGCCATAGCTCAATCGCAGGGGCATGGTCGTTCTCGAATGACTGCGTACTGCAGCAGAGCAATATTCGCGCCCTGCAGGATCTGCGTGGGCATCACACCCGCGCCGCGGTTACCGCAGCAGAACCCCAGGTGGTGCGCCAGCGACGCTTGACGCCATAGAGACCGAACCAGGCGAGCACGCCGAGGCTGGCGAATAGCCAGAGGCCGAACTGGTAGTCACCGGTCGATTGTTTGACTGCGCCAAGCCCGGCGGTGAGCAGAAAGCCGCCGATGCCGCCGGCCATGCCGACCAGTCCGGTCATCACGCCGATCTCCTTGTTGAAGCGCTGCGGCACCAATTGGAACACCGCACCGTTGCCGGCACCCAAGCTGAGCATGGCGACCACGAACAGCGCCAACGCTGCAGTCGAACTGGCCAGATTGAACCCCACCACGGCGATACAGAAGGCGGCGACGGTGTACATCACCAGCAGTGCACGGATGCCGCCGATGCGGTCGGCAAGAGCGCCGCCAAGGGGCCGCAGCAGGCTGCCGGCGAAGACGCAGGCAGCGGTGTAGTAGCCGGCCTTGACCGGGTCGAAGGCGTACTGGTCGTGGAAATAGCCGGGCAGGGTGCTGGCCAGGCCGAGAAAGCCGCCAAAGGTCACGCTGTAGAAGAACATGAACCACCAGCTGTCGCGGTCGCCCAGCGCCTTCATGTAATCGGCCAGCGACTTCGGCGCCGGGCGGTTGGGCGCATTCTTCGCCACGCTGGCGAAGATTATTAGGGTGAGGACCAGCGGGATCAGCGCCAGGCCGAATACGTTGTTCCAGCCGAAGATGGCCGCCAGGACCGGCGCGAACAGGGCCGCCAGCACAGTGCCGGAGTTACCGGCACCGGCGATGCCCATCGCCTTGCCCTGGTGCTCTGCCGGATACCACTGTGAGGCCAGCGGCAGCGCGACGGCAAAGGATGCGCCGGCCATGCCGAGGAACAGGCCGAGCAGCAAAGCCTGCTCGTAGCTGTGGATGCCATGCAGCCAGGCGACGAACAGCGCGACGATGACGACGCTCTGGCCAAACAGCCCCGCGGTTTTCGGCGATGTGCGATCCGCCAGGATGCCCAGCGCGAGACGTAGTACGGCACCGGCGAGGATCGGCGTGGCGACCATGAAGGCGCGTTGCTGGGTGGTCAGGCCGAGATCGGCGGCGATCTGCACGCCCAGCGGGCCGAGCACGTACCAGACCATGAAGCTCAGGTCGAAGTAGAGGAAGGAGGCAAACAGGGTCGGCGCGTGGCCGGCTTTCCAGAAACTCGTGCTCATTGGATCGGCTCCAGGGCGTTCGTGACGCGGCGTTGGCCGCTAGGGCTACTCAGACCGCCCCCTCGTCGAGGCGGAAAACAAAAAGGCGCCGCAGCACGCCTGCGGGAGCAGGTGTGGTGCGACGCCTTTGTCGTGATATTGCAGACCGCCGTTGGCCTGCCTGAAGCGGAACTAGCATCTAGCGTGCCAGCCTGCGGAGGCCGCCGATTCTGTGCGTTCGGCGTGGCTAAGCAGATGCCGCACGACGACAAAGCGCACAGATAGCGCGCAACCGCGCGCCAAATCAGGGCAGGGCATCTCGTAAAACCCAGGCGCGCTTGCTGTTAGTCTTGAGCGGCTTTTGCCAAGGAGCGAGCGATGCCTCTGATTGCGACCCTGACCCTCAACCCNNGTGGCGCGGGTGGTGAAGACGCTCGGGGGCAGGGCGATCGCCATCTATCCGGCTGGAGGGCCCTTTGGCGATCTCCTGAAACGTTCGCTGGACGAACTGGGTCTGGTGCATCGTCCGGTGTCCATTACTGGCGATACCCGCGAGAGTTTCACTGTCGACGAGCTGGGCTCAGGCCTGCAGTACCGTTTCGTGTTGCCCGGTCCGACGCTATCCGCGCAGGAACTTCAGCGTTGCCTCGACAGCCTCGTAGCGCTGCAGCCAGCGCCGGCCTATGTGGTGCTGAGCGGCAGCTTTCCACCTGGCGTCGACCTGGGTTTCTACGACGAGCTGCTGGCATTGACGCGCGGTATCGGTGCG
The DNA here is from genome assembly GCA_003488145.1 of Pseudomonas sp. Lineage (GTDB taxonomy): Bacteria > Pseudomonadota > Gammaproteobacteria > Pseudomonadales > Pseudomonadaceae > Stutzerimonas. The sequence goes on along the minus strand of DNMQ01000056.1, from coordinate 466 downwards.
CGGCTGGTCGTCGATCTGTCCGGCGAGCCATTACGCCACGCCGCCCGGCAGGGCGGTGCATACCTGATGAAGCCGAGCCT
>DNMQ01000056.1:0-332 GCA_003488145.1 Pseudomonas sp. | reverse complement strand
ATGGTGCTGGCGCTGGCCGAGGCGCGCTCGCTACAGGATGCGGTGTGCCGGGGCATTGCCGCGGGTGCCGCGACGGTGATGCGTCCGGGCACCGAGCTGTGTCATCGCGAGGATGTCCAGCGGTTGCTGCAATCTGTGGCAGACGCCCCTATTCGATCCGGTTGACCCGCGGAAACTTGCCGGCGAACGCCTCGGGCATGGCGACGACGCGGCTTTGGGCATAGTCGTAGAACACGAAACCGGATTTGGCCATGGCGATCAGTGTGCCGTCGGCAGGGCGGGTAATGCGGAAGATGATATCGCCGCCGTACTTGTTGAAATCCATCACCCCG
>DNMQ01000088.1 GCA_003488145.1 Pseudomonas sp. | reverse complement strand
CCGAGGCCGCCACCGAGGTCGAGGTGACGGATCTGGATGCCGCGGGTGGCGAGCCGATCGACCAGGGCCAGCAGGCGGTCGAGGGCATCGAGGAACGGCGGCAGGCTGGTCAGCTGCGAACCGATGTGGCAGTCGACGCCGACCACGTCCAGGTTCGGCAGCTCGGCGGCACGGGCGTAGACCGCCTCGGCGTTGTCGATATCGATGCCGAACTTGTTCTCTTTCAGACCGGTGGAAATATATGGGTGGGTACCGGCATCCACGTCCGGATTGACCCGCAGCGACACCGGCGCCTTCATGCCCAGCTCGGCGGCAACCTGCTGCAGGCGCTCCAGCTCGTCGGTGGATTCGACGTTGAAGCAGTGCACGCCGACTTCCAGCGCGCGGCGCATGTCGTCGCGGGTCTTGCCGACGCCGGAGAATACGATACGGTCCGGCTGTCCGCCGGCGGCCAGAACGCGCTCCAGCTCACCGCGCGAGACGATGTCGAAGCCCGCGCCGAGACGTGCCAACACGTTCAGTACACCGAGGTTCGAGTTGGCCTTGACGGCGAAGCAGACCAGGTGCGGCATGCCTTCCAGCGCATCGGCGTAAGCCCGGTACTGGGCCTCGATGTGGGCGCGGGAATAGACGTAGGTCGGCGTGCCGAAGCGTTGCGCGAGTGCGGGCAGTGCCACGCCCTCCGCGAAGAGTTGACCGTCGCGGTACGAGAAGGCCTCCATGAACAGCCTCCTTTAGAGTTCGAAACGGTCTTTGGAACGTTCTTTGACGGTTTTCTCGTCATCCGGCAGGTACAGCGGACCTTTCTGGCCACAACCGCTGAGCGCGGCGGCGAAGACGGCGAGTGCGATGAAGGGAAGCAGAAGGCGCTTCATGGGGACTGGAATCCTTGAAAAATCTAATCGCCGGAGTATACCCAGCACCCGACGGATTGCCTATGCGAGCAGCACGTCACACGGCGGCCGTGCTGGCGGGCGGCTCGCTTGATCCGGCTGCGCCCTGCTAAGCTCGCCGCCATCGCATGCGGCCCGCGTCGCGTGCAGAACAATTCGAGGAAGTGTTGCATGAGCCTGAGCGAAGCCCGTTATCACGATCTGGTCGATGCTGTGCAGGAGAGCGTCGAGGACGTATTCGATGACACCAGTCTGGACGTCGACCTGGAGAACTCCGGTGGTGTGCTGACAGTGCGCTTCGATAACGGCAGTCAGCTGATCCTCAGCCGCCAGCCCGCGTTGCGCCAGCTGTGGGTCGCGGCGCGCTCCGGCGGCTTTCATTTCGACTACGACGAAGGCAGCCAGCTGTGGCTGTGCGATGCAAGCGGCGAGCGCCTCGGAGAGCTGCTCTCGCGGGTGACGCTGGAGCAGGGCGGCGAAGCGCTGGAATTCGAGGATATCTGACGCAATCTGCGTGCAGCCCCCGCGAGCCGGGCGCTGCCGGTGGGGGCCTTGCTTATTCGGGCTGCTGTGATAGTGTCTTCGCAGGTCAACAAAACCCCGCCTTCGGGCGGGGTTTTGCTTTTTTCGTGTTTTATTTTTTCGCAGGAGCTTGCCAAAACCCATGACCAGTGCACCGCCGATCATCCTTACCCAACTCGATCTGCAGCGCCTTGAGCGGCTGCTCGACAGTCTGGACGACTACGGTCCGGCCGCCGAAGCGCTCGAGCAGGAACTGTCGCGGGCGCAGATCGTGGAACGCAGCGAGATGCCTGCGGGCGTCGTGACCATGAATTCGCGCGTGCACTGCCGCGACGAAGGCACGGGCAAGGACTACCACCTGACGCTGGTCTATCCCCACGACGCCGGCAAGGAAGGCACCGTGTCCGTCCTCGCACCGGTCGGTACGGCGCTGCTGGGCATGAGTGTCGGCCAGCACATCGACTGGCCGACTCCATCCGGCAAGATGATCAAGCTCACCCTGCTCGCGATCGAATACCAGCCCGAAGCGGCAGGCGATCCGTTCTGACGGGCGACGCTTGCGAGATGATCAGCCTGGCCGCCGCTGCGATCGGGCTGGTAGCAGCTTTAGGCAGCTCTGCCTTTGTTGGCGCGAAAAGCGTTGGATAGCCACTGCGCAATGCAGCTGGTTCGTCAGGCCTGAACCTCGTCGAGACGCTGACTGAAGCCCCGTCAGCGCCCTCTTATGACTCCATTGCCGCATTCAGCGCCGCCTCCAGGCGCGCCTTGTAGCGCAGGTACTGCACCGTCTGGCTGCGTCCGCTGCCGTGCAGGCCGGTGAGGTCGAGATCGGTGATGTAGCAGGGGTACCGTTCGCCGTCGCGGCGTCGGGAAATGATCGTGCGTGTCACGGCGGCGAACAGCTCGGCACCATATTCCAGGCCGGAAAACTCCTGATGGTTACAGTACAGGGTGACCTGCGAGCGACCGTTTTCGCCCGCTTCGACAATCGCCTGCACGTCGTAGAACGGATCGTTGACCTCGCCCTGGGGCGCCGGTCTTCGTTCCAGTTGCGCCGGTCTCGCGCCTTGTCCGGGTTGAATGCGGTAGAAGAGGATCGCCGGGTCGACCAGCTCCTGGCTTTGGCCGGGCTGCTGCGCGTTACGCCGATAGAGCATCGACTCGAGGAAGCGCATCAGCGGGCGCAGCAGGGTGCGCTCGTCGCGATAGGGCAGCTGCTGGCGCCAGAGGGCATTGCATTCATCGAGTACGCTGAGTTCGGCGATTTCCCCGGCCGTGCGGTAGAACACCTGCAGGCATCCCGGGCGGCCTTGCGCAAGAATCAGCGCCAGATCGTCACCGACCAGCGCCGCACGATCGAGCCGGAGCGGGCTGTAGGCGTGGTGAGCCTCGCCAAGGTGTTCGAGCAGTGCGGCGCGATCGCTCAGGTGGGTGAGACGCAGCGCGTTCGCCTCGCGCTGCAGCATGTGGAAATGCTGGCGAACCTGAAGCAGGTAGCGTCCATGAGCGAAGCTGGCAAGGCTCTGGCGGGCATCCTCGAATATCTGCTCGACTCGCCGCGCGATGGCCTGTCCGCGATTGCGGGCGAAGCAGAAGACCTGCAGCTGCGGTGCCTGCACGACCCGCTCGAGGCTATCCAGATAATCGCGCAGGCACAGTGGCAGCGCCTTCGGCCCTTCGTAGCGGGTCACCAGCATCTCGTTCCAGCTGTTGAGCGTGACCTGATCCACGCTCAGCACCAGGCTTTCCGGCGCCGCGTTCAGCATCGACTGCTCGCCGATGGCAGATGCTGTCGGGGCTTGCTGGGTGGGGTCCAGGCCGATGTTGATCAGCAGCAGCACCCGGCTGGGTTTGCTCGCGGCCAGTAGCGCTTCTTCGTCCACCGGGCATAGCGGCATCTGCAGCGCACGGCGCAGGTCGCTGAACAGGGCGAACAGTTCCGCTTCGCTCAGGCCGCTGTCGCCAGGGAACAGGGACAGGTGGGTGCTGACATCCACCACACCGTTGCGGTGACACCAGGCCAGCAGCGCGACCAGCTCGCGAGAGCGCTTCAATGGGGCGAAATTGCTCAGTTCCGGCGCGGTAAGCTGGCCTTGATAGAGCGACCAGCGCACGTCGCCCGCAGCGTCGTAATCGTGCACCAGGGTCAGGCTGTGTTCAGCCATATCCGGCGAGATACCAAGATTGACCACCTCGACCTTGCCGGCCTTGCGTTCGATCGCTGCGTACAGGCGACGACCCAGCACGCCGAGGTCGCGACTGGTGAGCGGACTGGTGGCCTGAAGGCGTCGGGTGAAGTCGCTGAGAAAGCGGTAGCCGTAGGTCAGTTCGTTGACCAGCACGCGACGTTCCTGGCTGACCTGACGCACTTTCCAGTGGCCACGGTTGTCGAGCAGTGCGAACTGCCGCTCGTCCCAATGCCAGTCGTGGGTCAGCCGCTCGAGCAGGCTGCGCTGCCAGCTCTTGTTGCGGTTGACCGGCGGCCGGCTCAGCGGTCGATTGATCTTCAGGTACAGGCAGCGCCGAGCCAGCTCCAGGCGTTCGTGGTCGCCGCGCGCGCCGAGGTAACGCTCGATGGCAAGGTAGGCAGCGATATACGGGTCGAGCTCGTTCATATCGAACCGCCCTTGATAGATGGCCTGTTTGAAGTCCAGCGCCAGGCAGCGCAGCTGCGGATACTGACTGGCGTAGACCTCCACCAGCAGCAGCTTGAACAGCGATTTGTAGGGCGAGGCTATGGCCTTGTAGAGCTGCCAGAGCCCGGCGCCGACGAACTCGCCGGGCGGCACCTGGCCCAGGTGGCCGAGGTCGAGTACTTCGTCGGCGCGTACGAAACGCTTGGCCAGCAGCGTCGCCACATACTCGTCGTAGCGGTGCTCCTCGTAGGCCGGCACCAGCCACCAGAGCGGGATGCGCCCGCCGAGCCAGAGTGCCGTGCGGTAGAACTCGTCGAGCAGCAGGTAGTGCTGGGTGGTGCCGCAGTCATCGGAGGTCAACCTGGCTTCGCGCTGGCCCTGATTGAAGCGCTGCGGATCGACCAGAAAGAAGTGCGCTTCGCTGCCCTGGCTCGCCGCCCAGGCTTGCAGCAGTTCGCACTTGCGGCGCAGTTCCTCGATCTGGCCGGCGTCCAGGGCGGGGTCGTGGCAGACCCACACGTCCAGATCGCTGTGCTCGTCCTGCGCCACGGTGCCGAGGCTGCCCATGAGGAACAGGCCGAGTATCGGCTGCGGCAGTTTTCCGCGCGCCGGCTTGTAGGCGAACGAGCGGCTCAGGCGCTGTGCTTCGGCGAGCTGTTCGGCGTCCGGCACGAAGTGCGCGAGTCCGGCAGGGGTAGTCGCCGAGACATAGCCGGGGAGAATCGGATGGTTGACGTGAAACAGCAGCGGCAGCAGCTTGAGTACCTGCTGCTGGCGCGTCGACATGGCCTGCAGGGCCCGCTCCAGGCGTGCGGAGTTGACCGCGAGAAAGCGCGCCCGCAGCGTGGTCAGCACCTTGCGGTCGATGCCTTCTTCGAGAATTGGGTGGATGTGCTGGGTGCGGGTCATTGTGGTTCGTGCAGGCGAGGCTAACCCCTGTTCATCGGCCAATCGGCGTGCGGCTTGAGGCGCGGCGCAAGTTTGCCTGCAGTGAGCGACCAACGGCCAGGGCCGGCGTCATCCGTGCCCTGGACTGGTGAAGCGGAACGGCATGGCGATGTCAGGCCGTGACGGTTTCCGAGAGGATGGTATGCAGCGTTTGCGCCTGTTCGGCCGCGTCGCGGCCAAGGCTGGTGAGGTAACCGCCGTCGGCCTGGGTGATCAGGCCCTTGGCGTGGAGGCGGCCAAAAGCGGCGATGGTGGCGGGGCTGGCTTCGTGATGCACCTTCAGCCCTTCCTGCAGATTTTCCAGATTGAACTGTCGGAGTACGTCCAGTTCGGCAACCAGCTCAGGGGTGTACGACATGCTCGCTCCTCGGATGGTGGGCTCATGCCCTGTTTGCTGAGTGTAGATGCTGTCGGTGGCCCTGCCTTGATCCAGATCCTATTCGGATGCTTCCGGCAGTTCCGGCAGCTTGCGCAGCATGGCCTCGTAGGCGGCACCGTCGAAAGGGCGGTCCTCGCTGAGCATCGTGCGGATCTCATGGGCCAGGACCAGCGCCATCATCTGCAGGCATTCGTCCCGCTCGTAGCCGACCAGGGTGAGCTTGTTCAGCGTGGCCTGGGTAGCTGCGGGCTCGCCGGCTTCAAGTTGGTTCTCGATCGCCTGGATCAGGGTCGACTCGGCGAAGGCTTCATCTTCATCGTTGCTGGGGTTGTCTTGCACCATGGCGGGGGTCTCGTCGAGCGGTGCCGGATTTTCTGCGTCCAGCTGGCATATCGTGCAGCTGCCGTCATCCGGGCGGTTGGTTTCGACGTAGCGTACCCGGCGTTGGGCGGCCTGGCGATCAGCATCGACGCGATAGCGGGGGCGGTCTGAATCGGACATGGGTTCCTCCATACGGATGCGTCCAGCTAAGCACCTGCTGCCGCGTGGAGCAATGCGGCGGTGTGCGGTGCGTCAGTCCATCAGGCTCAGGGCCAGGCAGAGCAGGCCAAATGCGCTCCAGACCAGCGAAAAGATAATTGGCGTGCGCAGCGAAAACAGCAGGGTGCGCTTGTAGCGAGGCCCACCGACCGGGCTGCTGCCTTCGCCGAACAGCGCCGATTCGTTGTTCGGAAGCATGCCGACGCGGCCTTCGAGCTGCAGCAGTTCGGACTGTTTCTGATGCCAGCGCTCGATGACGTCGAAATTGGACTTGATGCCGGGCATCGCGTGCAGCGATGTGATGAGGCCGAGCACCGAGAGAATCGCCGGCACCACCAGGCGGAACAGCTCGCCCCACTCAGGGTTACTGTTGGCCATCGACGAGGCGAAGGCAATCATCAGGAACGACTGCGACGACAGGTAGGCGCTGGTGCGTTCGGCCAGCAGCGAGGACTCGAAATGTATTTCGGAGCGGTAGAAGATCAGGCGCTCCTTGGGCGAGTCGAAGAGCTCGGCTCCCTGGGTGTCCTGGTTCAGCAGCAGGGTGCGCAGGTCGGTCATGCAGGCCTCGGCGAATGCGGCGGCGGACATGGGAGGAGTCGCCGGCGGTTGCATGTAGGTCAAGCGTAATGCGCGAGAGTTCCGGTCGATGACTCAGTGATTAGCGTTGCCGCGAGGACTATCCGAATGGGCGTCGCGACAACGCCAGAGCAGCAAGGTCAGCGCCATAAAGGCCAGCGACCAGCAACCGGCGGCGAGCAGCAGCCAGGCCGGGTGAGGCTGACTCAGCACGGCGGGCAGCACGCGAGCCAGCGCCGCCAGGCTGATCAGCAACGCCACGCCCTGTATCCAGCGCTGCGCCGCGGGATCGCGGAAACGGTAGATCAGCCGCGTGCGGGCCATGACTGCGAAAGTCAGGCTGCCCAGCGCGCCGACGGTCAAGGCGTGCAGCGTTGCGTTCAATGGCAGCGCCGGTAGCAGCGTACCCAGGCCAAGCAATAGCAGGCCAATGGCGAGCCAGGCATAGCCGAGCAGCAGCGTCAGCAACTCGGGCCTTGCGCAGCGCCAGGGTTGCCAGCGCAGCAGGCGGATGGTCGTGAGTACGGCAGCGGCGACCAGTACGGCGCCGGTCAGGTGCCGAATGAGCGGCCAGGGCAGAAGATTCAGCAGCAGAGCGAGGCCGAGCAGGATCAGCACGGCGCCTTCGATCTGCGGCTGCACCCGCGCATCCAGTCGCCATCCCCGGCTCTGCGCGTACCCGGCGATGGCTGGCGCGATGATCCGTCCGCCCATGAAGAACATCAGGGTGGCGAGCAATAGCAGCGCCTCCTCCAGCATGAGGCGGTCGTAGCCAGCGCCAAAGCCGCCGCTGGCGATGGCGCTGAGCAGACTCAGCCCGGCGACCACGGGTGCGACGCTCTGGTTACGCCATTTCTTCGCGGCGCCGAGAAAGCGCGGCAACACTTTCCAGGCAAGGCCGGTGGCAAAGGCGGCGGCGCAGATCAGTGCCAGCCACGAGCCCGGCCACAGCAGGAAGCTCAGTCGTGCCAGCGCCCAGCAGCCGAGCAGCGTCAGGGTAAAGCGCAGTCGCTGCGGGCCGAGCAGGTAGCCGGCGATCACCGCCAGGGCGAAGCCGAAGAGTATTTCGTGGGCGTGACCGGCGGATGTGGCGAGCCCGGGCAACGCGGGAAGCAGACCAAGTAGTGCCAGTACCGAATACGGCAGAATCAGTGCCGCGTAGAGCGCGGCAGCCGGGAAGAACCAGGCATTGGCAAAGGGCAGGCGCGCTTTTCGCGGCGGCATCGCGGCGGGTGGCGCAGGCGTGCTCGAACGATTGCTCAATCGGCCGCGAACTCTGACAGTGCGTCGCCGGCAAGGCGGTAGCCGATCCACTCGTTCTGCGGCCTGGCGCCGATGGATTCGTAGAAGTCGATGGCTGGCTGATTCCAGTCCAGCACCGACCACTCGAAGCGCCCGCAGCCGCGTGCCACCGCCAGTTTTGCCAGATGACGCAGCAGCGCCTTGCCGGCGCCGACGCCACGCTGCTGCGGGGTGACGTAGAGGTCTTCCAGATACAGGCCGTGCTTGCCCAGCCAGGTCGAGTAGTTAAAAAAATACACCGCATAACCGATCGGCTCGCCGTCCAGCTCGCAGATCAGGCCATGGGCGGTGCTGCCGTCGGCGAACAGGCTGTTCTCGATGCCGGCGACGTCGGTCTTGACCTCGTGCTCGGCCTTTTCGTAGATGGCCAGGTCGGTGATAAAGCGCAGGATCAGCGCGGCGTCTTCGCGAACTGCGGGGCGAATGTGCAGAGACATTACAGGCAGGCCCTCAATAAGGTTTAACGGGACGACAGTTCGCCAGAAAGGCGTTGATGGCCTGCCGTGAGTCCAGTCGTAGGTATCGGCAGGATGGCGGTGCGTTACGCATTTCCTCGGCGTAGCGCTGCCGGTAAACCGGGTGGCGGGTCCACGACCAAGCCAGGATGGATTGGCGTGGGTTCAATTTGAATAAATTGCTCCAGCGCTCGCGGTTGCCATTCCACAACTCCTCACGGCAGGCCAGGCGTCGCAGGGTGCGCCAGATGACCTGGCGCATTACCTTGTGGCGTGGCAGATCCAGCCAGATCACCATGTCCGAGCGCTCTCGCACCAACGGGCGCACCGCCGAATAATTGCCTTCTGCGACCCAGCCGTCGCCCTGCAGCGCATCACGGGTCGCCTGCTGAAACTGCTCGGTGGGCAACGGCTGCCAGCCCGGTTGATGGAACAGGGCATCCAGCTCGATATGGCGATAACCGAGCTGCTGCGCCAGACGGCGCGACAGCATGGTCTTGCCGGCACCTGAACAGCCGACCACCGAAATACGGCGGCCAGACGTGATCATCTAGTCGCCAGCAGATTCTTGCCACGAGCCACCGCGGCGCGCACCTGGTTCGGCGCGGTGCCGCCGATATGGTCGCGGGCGTTGACCGAGCCTTCCAGGGTCAGCACGGCGAACACGTCGTCAGTGATCTGGTCGCTGAACTGGCGCAGCTCGTCGAGGCTCATCTCGGCCAGGTCCTTGCCAGCCTGCACGCCGTACTTCACCGCGTGGCCGACGATCTCGTGGCAATCGCGGAAGGGCAGGCCCTTGCGCACCAGGTAATCGGCGAGATCCGTCGCGGTGGAGAAGCCGCGCAGCGCCGCTTCGCGCATGATTTCGCGCTTGGGTTTGATCGCCGGAACCATGTCGGCAAAGGCGCGCAGACTGTCGCGCAGGGTGTCGGCGGCGTCGAACAGCGGTTCCTTGTCTTCCTGGTTGTCCTTGTTGTAGGCCAGCGGCTGGCCCTTCATCAGCACCAGAAGGCCTGCCAGCGCACCAAATACGCGGCCGGTCTTGCCGCGCACCAGCTCGGGTACGTCCGGGTTCTTCTTCTGCGGCATGATCGAGGAGCCGGTGCAGAAGCGGTCGGGCAGGTCGATGAACTGGAACTGCGCGCTGGTCCAGAGCACCAGCTCTTCGGAGAAGCGCGACAGGTGCATCATCGCCACGGAGGCGGCGGCGCAGAATTCGATGGCGAAGTCGCGATCCGAGACGCCGTCCAGCGAGTTACCGGAGATGGCCTCGAAACCCAGCAGTTCGCAGGTGATCTCCCGCTGGATCGGATAGGTGGTGCCGGCCAGCGCGGCCGAGCCCAGCGGCATGCGGTTGGTGCGCCTGCGGCAGTCGACCAGGCGCTCGTAGTCGCGGCTGAGCATCTCGAACCAGGCCAGCAGATGATGGCCGAAGGTCACCGGCTGCGCGGGCCGCAGGTGGGTGAAGCCGGGCAGGATGGTGTCGGCTTCCGCTTCCGCCAGG
>DNMQ01000204.1 GCA_003488145.1 Pseudomonas sp. | reverse complement strand
CCCCTGGCCGCGGTGTTCCTCGACGATCATACCGCTGCTTTCGGCCAGCCGGCGAGCCTCGGCCAGCCGCGTGCCGGCGTTGAAGCGTGCGCGCGGTCGCGTCCATAGCGACTTGAAGCGACGGTTGAACAGGACGATGCGCTGATCCCGGTCGAACAGCACGAAGGCGTCAGAAATACTGTCGATGGCGTCGACCAGGTGCTGGTGGGCAGTTTCCGCGCGCAGCCGCGCGTCGCTGAGCAACTGGTTGCTGCCCTTGAGCTCGGCCATCGCCTGGTTCAACGCGTCGGTGCGCTCGCGCACCTGCTCGGCCAGTTCCACCGAATGCTGGAACGCCGCATAGGAGGCATCCCGTCCGGCGCCACTGGATTCGACGCGCTCGATCAGTGCGGCGTTGATGCGTTTGAGCTTGAGGTTTTCGCGCTCGAGTTCGGCCTGGCGCGCCAGCAGCTCAGCGACCTGCCCGGCCTCCGGGTCGGCCAATGGCGACACCGGTGAAGGTCTGGTTGATGTGCATGCCATTGAACTGCTCTCCGTAGGTGTTGAAGCCGATCACCTGCTGGCGTCGGAGAAAAGCCGAGGTCTGTTCGCTGGTGTCGTTGCCCTCGATTTCCAGCCGGCGCAGAAAGCAGTCGCAACCAATGGTCAACAGCGGCGGCCCGAGGCGCTGTTCCAGCCGCTCGAACAGGGCTTCCAGATTCGGCATCAGCGGACCGGGTTCCATGGCGGTGAGCACGATGCCGTTCTCCACCGCGCAATAGAAGGTCAGGCTCATGTCCTCGTTGACCTTCTGGATCGAGCGCACGTAGTAGTGCTCGTTGATCCGCACCGCCAGGGGATGGGCGGCGAACAGACGGTGATCGAGATCGCTGACCGGCACACCGATCAGCCGGGCGTATTCCTCGGCCGCCGGCTCGGCGTTCAGCTCGTAGACCCGCCTGCTGTTGCTGTCGGCGCGGGTCACGACCAGTTTGTCTTCGAGTGGCAGGATGTGATGGGTGGTGAACACCTCGAAATCCAGCCAGGTGTTGATCAGCACCACGATCGCCGCACCGCTGTAGAACCGGCCGTCGTAATAGACGTAGGTATCGCTGAGGTGATTGTCATCGCCAGCCGAACCGCCGAAATGCGGAATGCTGCCGAACGCGGCGCTAAGCGCAGACAACACGATCTCCTCACGGCTGGACAGCCCGTCGAGCAGCGTCAGCGCAAAGCTGTGGTCCTTGATCGGCGCCAGCGAGTTGCTGCGGCAGTCGCTACCCAGGCGTTCGACCAATTGCTGTGCCTCGATCAGGCTGAAGCGATCCATCTCGTCGATCAGCTCGCAGGCGATGGAAAAGCTTCGATGATCGAAGCCGACTGCCGTCACGCAGCTGCGCCCATAGCCCTGAGAGGTGATCTCGCCCGCCGAGGTGCAACCGACCAGACGCACGCCACCGAAGTATTGGCGCAGCGCATCGCCCAGCGCCGGCAGGTCGTATTCGGCCGAACAGAAGAACAGCACGAAGCCCAGATGCGGGTGCATCAGTTGGCGCGCCAGGTCCTGCGCCACCGTTTCGGGTAGCCGGGCCTCGGACATCGCCGTGCGGATCACTTCGCCTTGTTCATCGGTCACGCACGATACCCCGCACCACTTGAATCGGATGACCCCATTCTTGGGCAGGGCATATGGGACGAAAATGCTACTTGAGTACCGGTAAAGGCCTGCCTAGGTAGTATCGCGACGAAACAACGCAGCGCTGCGATGCTAGTTCAGCTGAAGTGGCCACAGTGTCGGTTCCCGTCCACCAGCCATCCTCTGCACCGCGAACCAAACGGTGTCCATCCCGATCAGGCCTGGCCTCGACGCACGCTGGCCATGTTCAGTGATGCACAGATGCAGAAAGGCCGGCCCCTTACGGGTGCCGGCCTTTCTCGTGGTTGCGCAGAGATCATCACTGCGCACAGGGCGTGGGATACGCTCAACGTACGTCCCACTGCCGATGCAACGGATGGAGCGACCTACGGTTCGACGTCCATCCGCGCCCTGCTGATCGCCTCGCTTAGAAGCTCAGCGCCGCGCCCACTGCGAAGGTGCGGGTTTCTTCGTCCAGTGCCGGGCTGTCCTTGCCTTCGATCTCGAACTGGTTCAGTTCGGCGACCAGGGTCAGGTTGTCGTTGATGCTGTGGAACAGCGCGATGCCGCGGGTTTCAAAGTCTGCCGCATTGCCATCAAGACCATTGCCGTCATCTTTGGTCTTGCCATAGGACAGCGCAACGCGGTTCTTGCCGAAGCGGTAGGAACCCTGCAGCAGGTAGCCGTCGCTGTCCACTTCACGCAGCAGTGCTTCGCCGGCGTTGTTGGTGAAGAACGGATTGATACCTTCGGCCTGGAAGCCCGATGCGGTCAGCGACAGGCTGCCCATCTTGGCCTGCACGCCGTAACCCAGGCCCTTGGAATCGACCTTCTCGATGCTGCTGTCGGTGTTGTCCGAGCTCTGCTGCATGCCGTTGATCCAGGTGTAGAACTGGGTGCCGCCCATCTCGAACTCGTAGGTGATCTCGGTTTCGAAGCGCGGCGCTTCCTGGTAGGCCTTGTCCAGGGTGGACGAGGTGTCGTCGGTCGTGTCTACCGGGTCCATGATGCCGGCAGCGATGCGCAGGCCGCTCATCTTCGGCGAACGGTAGGTGATCTGCGACGTCGGGAATGGATACGGGTAGCCGGTACCGATGTTGCCGAAGGAGACGCCGCCGCCATCGACCAGACCCAAGGTGTCGCTGACCTGGCCGTAACCGCTGAGCATCTCGTCGAGCAGGATGTTGGAGCGGCCGAACAGGCCGAAATCCTTACCGAACAGCACTTCGCCCCACTGCTCATTCGCTGCGGTGGCGTAGAACTGACGAACGTCGATACCGGTTTCGGTGCCGTTGCTTTCGCTGTCGTTGATGGTCACCCAGAACGAGGAACGACCGCCCAGTTTGAGATCGCCGACCTGCTTGCCGAAGTTGAAGCCGATCCAGTTGGGCAGAAAGCCCATCTTCACCCGCGACTGCTTGCGATCGAACTGCTCGCCGGCACGCTCTACGTCGCTGTGAACGTAGAAGGTGTTGAAGTAACCATCGGTGGAAAAGGTGGTGTCGTCCTGATCGTAAAGCACGATTTCGGCGACAGCCGACTGGCTTACGGTCATGGCGACGGCACTGGCCAGGACCAGTGGCAACAGGGTTGATACGGCTTTCTTGTTGGTGTGCATGGCGCTCTCCGCGGTATTGACGACAAGCAGTCGTGACGGGAGCGATTATCGAAAGGCCGTCCGAGCGCACATACGCTGCGATGGCGGCGAAAGGCTAGTACTTTCGCCCGGGGTGCCGTCTTGCACGCAAAGCATCTCATCCGACCGCCAGACGCACGAGGCTTAGGTCGTACACCCAAAGCAGCGCGCCACCATACCCCGGCACAAGCCACGGCAGCCCGCCGTAAACGGCTGGCCATCGAGTTGCATTGTCGGGGTTGAGTGGGCGGCTGATGTGCGGCGCTGAGGTAACCGTCAGCAACGATGCCAACGCGTGTCGGGCGCTTCGGCATTGGCGACCACATGCCAGCCGCCTTCGGCATCGCGCAGCGCCTGTAGCTGAGCACGGATAGCTCGGGCATCGAGGTTGGCCGACGCCGCAGCCACCGCCTCCGGGTGGTCGCCATCGAAGCCGGCCAGGTGCGCCTGCCATAACGACTCGGCGCGGCGGCGCAGGTCGCCGTCGTGGTTGCCGGTCGAGGGATCCGCTGCAGCGACTTCAACCAGAGTGCCGGCAAAGCCGTCGAGGAAGGTTTCGATATGGGAGAGGATCTCACTGGCAGATGCGCTGGGAGACTGCACCGCGAAAACGATGCCCGGGCACTCGCCGAACTGACGATAGCCACAGAACACCGCATAGCCGAGCTGCAGTTCGCTGCGCAGTCGACGGAAGAACGCGCCTTCCATCAATCGCGCGAGGCGGCGCCAGCTCGCCTCGATGAAGGCTGTCCGAAGCGATAGCGGACAGAACAGCACCAACGCGGTTTCCACGCCAGGCTGACCAAAGCGCGACCAGCAATAACGCGGTGTGCTTTCGTGGTACTGACCGGCACCGGGTCCGGCCAGCCCGGGCAGCTCAGCCAGTACCGTCTGCAACGGGCCACTCAGATGCCGAGGCAGTCCCACTGCCAATGCATCCCAATGGGACTGATGCCAGGCTTGATCGAGCGCGTGCTGGTCCAGCGATGCATCACCATCTCGTGCGGCTCCCGCGAGCAGGAGCGGCAGGCGGCGCAGCAGTTGCCGTATCAGTATCTCGTCGGCACCTGACGTCACGGACTCGTAGCGCAGGCGGTGTCCTTCATTGAAAGCAGCCGGCAACGGCGCTTTGAGGATGTCGGTCAGGTCACGAAGAATTACCGGCAACGCTTCGGCATAACCGCACAGCCTCAGGCACCAGCTGTGCCCATAGTCATCGAAATGCAGCTCGACACCGGCTTGCGCCGCAGCGATGGTATGCCTGCGTAGCGCCGCGTGCAGCGTATGCCAGAGCCCTCCCGGTGGCTGGCCCGCGGCAAACCGCCAACGCAGGTAGAGCGCGCCCTGCCCTGCAGCATCGGCGTGTTCGACCCAGCGCAGGGATGGCATCTGCAACGGCGCCACGCCCGGTTGCATGCGCTCACTGAGCCAAGGATTGCGTTCCGGCAGGCGCCATTGCCATGTCGCCCGGTCTGAGGGCGGCAACTGCTCGGCGACCAGGTCCAGCTCGAACCCAGCCTTTACCGGCTCGATGCGCTTAGTCCGAGCGCGACCTTCGCCGTCCACCGTCAATACGATCGGCCTGCTCGCATGAAGCTGCGCACCCAGCATCTCAAGCGCCTGCTGCACACGATTCGTATCGATCGACGGCGTCCAGGCAGCCGGGTCAATCCAGTAGCGCAACAGGACCAGCGGCTCCTTGCCCATGAGTCCGCGCTGACGGATCTGCGCGTACTCGCCCCAGAGCCCTGGCCATGCTGCCTGCGTGCTCATGAAATGCAGCCAGTCACGCACTGCGGCAACAATCTGCGCGCGTTCCGCCATGCCGCGTTCGGTCAACCGCACCTCGAAGACGGCCACACCCTGCCCGTCATGCCAGTACGGCACCCGCAACGAGACGGCATCGCACCAGCGGGCGTCGCTGAGGGTTTGGAAAAGACTCCGGTCGGCTTGCGAGCTCAACCATGAGCCGAGCACATCCAGCGCCACGCAGGCTTCATCCGGCAGCCCATCGAGGGCGAAAGCGATATCCAGACACGGTCGCGCGCCATCGACGCTCAGACGCAAGGTGCCGCCATCATCGGCGCGCAGTGGCTGTATCGGCCTCGCGACGATCGGTGCGACCGGTAGCTGGCATTCATCGCTCTGCAGCAGTTCCAGCACCTGCTCAAGGCTGCAGGGTGCGGCGACCATCAGCTCCATCTGCCCGGTTTGATAGAAGCGCTGGTGATAGCCCGTCAGCGCTTTCTGGAACGCTGGCGCCTCTACCGGCAGCGTTTCGCGATTGCCCGCGTGAAACCCTGAAAAGGGATGCGCGCAGCTCAGTGCCGTACCGATCGCGGCGTCGCACAGGGTCTCCCGGTCCCGCCCCCGTGCCAGGAATTCGGCCTGCAACACCTCGCGCTCGCGCAACTGCGCCGCAGGATCGAGCAGCGGCCGGGCGAGCATATCGAGCAGGCGTTTGAGGGCTTCGCCGAAGGCAGCGGCAGGCACCTGGAAGAAGAAGTCGGTATGACGCTCACGGGTCGATGCGTTCAATTGCCCAGCGCAACCCTGCACGAACGGCATCAGGCTCTGGGTTGGCGCATAGGCCTGGCTCCCCAGGAACAGCAGGTGCTCGAGAAAATGCGCAAGCCCTGGGTATTCGCTCGGCGCATCGTGTGCCCCGGCGTTCACGCGGACCAGAGCCGCTGCCTGACCACCCGCGGGCAGCTGGATAAAGCCCAGCCGCAGCCCATTGGACAGGACGTGCCACTGTGGCAACACGGCAGGCGGAACGCTGTCTGGCGTCATGGATCGATCTCCTGTTGCCGGACAGCTGTGCGCATGACTCAGGTATCCAGCTGGCCGGCCAGGAACTGGCGCAGACGGCGCTGCATCAGCTTGCCGGAACTGCCGAGGCAGGCGATCGGAGTACCCGCCAGCGCTTCACGACCCAGTTCGGCCGCCTCCCCGGCCAGAGCCAAGGAGCAATCAAGCGCGAGGGACAGCTTGTTGAGCTGGCGCAACTGCGCCTCGCCATGGGGAACGTTGGAGAACAGCACCAGCCCCTGCGGTTTCATCTTGTCGCAGACCAGCGCGAGTTCTTCCAGCGGCTGCCCGATCGGCAACACGCTGACGGCCAGGCTGTCGCCACTGAGCATCAGGCCTGCCACGAGCAATTCAAGCTCGCGACACTGCCCCGGCATCGCGGCGAGCAGTACACGCTCGCCAGCCGGCATACGGGCCAGCTGCAGCCGCTGCAGCGCCCGGGCACGAAGGAAGGCATCGAGAAACAGCCACTCGCTGGTACCGCCAAATTCCTCCTGACGCAGCAGCAGCTCCTGCCACACCGGCAACAGGACATCCTGAAACACCACAGCCAGCGGATAGGTAGAGAAGATCTGGCCGTATAGCTGCTCCAGCCGCACCTCGTCGAAACCATTCACCGCATCACGCAGTTGCCCCTGCCATTCGTTCCACTCGCTACTGGGGGTTGCGGTCGGTTCCTCTGCCTCGCGGGTCGCTGCGCTGCGCGCCAGTATGCTGCCGACCTTGCTTACCGCCACGCCACGCTCGGTCCAGGAAAGAATGCTGCGAACCGCCTCCACGTCGGCCATCGAGTACAGGCGATGGCCGCTCTCGGTCCGGGTCGGCCGGATCAGCCCGTAGCGGCGCTCCCACGCGCGCAAGGTGACCGGGTTGACCCCGGTCAGGCGGGAAACTTCACGGATAGGGAATAGATCCTGCTGCTCGAAGGCGCTCGAGGCCAGGTTCGAAGCGCCGGAAGAATCGGTCATGGGGCGGCTCGCTGGAAAAGAATGCCGAGATTGTAACCCAGCGTTTCGCAGCATACCCTCTACAAACGTTGTACAAACGCAAGGTGCGATGAAATGACGCCTGATTTGCCCCTGACGCTCTATGTCGATCGAGCCTGTCCGCTGTGTGCCCGAGAAGTTCGTTGGCTGGAACGCAGCGCCGATCCGGCAAGGCTGCGGCTGGTGGATATCAGCGCTGCCGATTTCGATCCTAAAGGGCTCGACCGGGATCTGGCGCAGCTCCGACGGCGTCTGCACGCCCGCAGCGCCAGCGGTGCCTGGCTGACCGGCGTGGACGCCACCTACTGGAGCTGGCGACTGGCAAGCCACGGTCGCTGGGCCGCACCGCTCGGCTGGCGTCCATTGCGGCCACTGCTGTTGCTCGGTTACCAGCTGTTCGCCGTGCTGCGCCCTCATCTTGACTGGCTGCCGCATCCCGACGGTGCGAGTCGTCGCACAACCGAGTGCAATGTGCCGCAAAAGCCGTCGAAGACCAGCGCTGCAAGCGACGATCGCCTTTAGTTCTCGGCAAGCAGAGGCATGCGCAGGCCAAACCCGGATTCCACAGCAGCCGGGCGGCCGATCATTTCGTCATGGCTGACCGGCTGCCGCCAGTAGACCTCACGCACACCGCACGCCCGAAGCTCCCGCTTCAAGCTGCCCTGGTCGCTCCAGACGTTGCGCTGGCCATCGGCGAACTGCCTGCGGCGACCGCTGCGCTCGACCACCCAGGCGCTGTACCCGCAGCAGCGCAGACCATGCAGTTCGACCCGCTCTACTCGGCCACGAAATAGCGCAATACGCAGCCCAAGCCTCGACACGCCCTGTTTCATACTCGGATACCTATACAGATTCAGTTAGCCGCATAGCCCCGCAATC
>DNMQ01000205.1 GCA_003488145.1 Pseudomonas sp. | reverse complement strand
ACGCCCAGGCGCACGGCGGAAAAGATCTCCATCGGCAAGGTGGTCGAGCCCGGCCCGGAGACGAAGCTGGCCAGTACCAGATCGTCCAGCGAGAGGGCAAAGGAGAGCATACCGCCGGCCGCCAGCGAGGGCGCAATCATCGGCATGGTGATCAGGAAGAACACCTTCCATGGCCGCGCTCCGAGGTCCATCGCCGCTTCCTCGATGGACTGGTCCAGCTCGCGCAGGCGCGCCATCACCACTACCGCGACGTAGGCCGAGCAGAACGTGGTGTGGGCGATCCAGATGGTCACCAGCCCGCGTTGCGCCGGCCAGCCGATCAGTTGCGCCATGGCGACGAACAGCAGCAGCAGGGATAGACCGGTGATCACTTCCGGCATCACCAGCGGCGCGGTGACCAGGCCACCGAACAGCGTACGGCCGCGGAACACCGGGATACGGGTGAGGACGAAAGCCGCCATCGTGCCCAGAGCCACCGCGGCAATCGCGGTATAGGCCGCGACTTCCAGCGAGCGCATTACCGCGCCCATCAACTGGGAGTTGTCGAGCAGGCCGGCGTACCATTTCAGCGACCAGCCACCCCACACCGTCACCAGCCGCGAGGCATTAAACGAGTAGATGACCAGGATCACCATCGGCAGGTAGATGAACAGCAGCCCGAGCACCAGGATCAGGTTGGAAAAGCTCCAGCGTTTCATAGCTTGCCCTCCAGCTCTTTCGCCTGGTTCCGGTTGAACAGGATGATCGGCACCAGCAGGATCGCCAGCATCACCACCGCCAGCGCCGAGGCCACCGGCCAGTCACGGTTGTTGAAGAATTCCTGCCAGAGCACCTTGCCGATCATCAGCGTCTCCGGACCGCCGAGCAGCTCTGGGATGACGAACTCGCCGACCACCGGAATGAACACCAGCATGCAGCCGGCGATGATGCCGTTCTTCGACAGCGGCACGGTGATCTTCCAGAAGCTGGAGAGGTTGCGCGCGCCGAGGTCGGACGCAGCCTCGAGCAGGCTCGGGTCGTGCTTCACCAGGTTGGCGTAGAGCGGCAGGATCATGAACGGCAGGTAGGAGTAGACCACGCCGATGTATACCGCAGCGTCGGTATTGAGTATCTGCAACGGCGCGTCGATCAGGCCGAGGCCCTGCAACAGTCCGTTGAGGATGCCGTTGCTGCTGAGGATGCCCATCCAGGCGTAGACGCGAATCAGGATGGCGGTCCAGGTCGGCATCATGATCAGCAGCAGCAGAACCGTCTGCAGATCCTTGCGCGCACGGGCAATGGCGTAGGCCATCGGATAGCCGATCAGCAGGCAGAGCAGCGTGCTGAAGAAGGCAATCTTCAGCGAGCCCAGATAGGCCGCCAGATACAGCTCGTCTTCGCTGAGGAAGATGTAGTTGCCCAGGTTGATCAGCACCTGCAGCTGCTGGTCGGCGTAGGCGAAGATGTCGGTGTACGGTGGAATGGCCACATCCGCTTCGGCAAAGCTGATCTTCAGGACGATGGCGAAGGGCAGCAGAAAGAACAGCATCAGCCACAGGAAGGGCACGCTGATGACCAGTCGGCGCCCGGTATTCAGGGGCGAGCGCTTCATGCCTGCAACACCACGCCGCTGTCATCCCACCAGTACACGTACACCTCTTCCTCCCAGGTCGGCAGCTTCACGTGACGTTCGGCGTTGGCCATGAAGGCCTGCAGCACACCGCCGGACGGCAGCTTGATGTAGTACACCGAGTGGCCGCCAAGATAGGCAATGTCGTGCACGACGCCTTTGGCCCAGTTGTAGCCGGGGCGCTCAAGCTCCGGAAGTTCGGTGCCAATCAGCAGCTTTTCGGGGCGGATCGCGTAGGTGATCTGTTTGTCCTGCGCGCGGGTACTGATGCCGTGGCCGACGTAGATCGGGTTCTCAAGGCCTGCGCTGGCAATGACGGCGTGGTCGCCCATGTCCTCGATCAGCTCGCCGTCGAACAGGTTGACGTTGCCGATGAACTCGCAAACCAGGCGGCTCGCCGGGGTCTCGTAGATGTCCATCGGGCTGCCGACCTGGGCGATCCAGCCCAGATGCATGATGGCGATGCGTTCGGCCATGGTCATGGCCTCTTCCTGGTCGTGGGTCACCATCACGCAGGTCACGCCGACGCGCTCGATGATCTGCACCAACTCGAGCTGCATCTGCGAGCGCAGTTTCTTGTCCAGCGCGCCCATGGGCTCATCGAGCAGCAGCAGCTTCGGCCGCTTGGCCAGCGAACGCGCCAGGGCGACGCGCTGGCGCTGCCCGCCCGACAGCTGATGCGGCTTGCGTCTGGCGTACTGGGTCATCTGCACCAGGCCGAGCATCTCCTTCACCCGCGCCTCGACTTCCTGTTTCGGCAGACCATCCTGCTTCAGGCCGAAGGCGATGTTCTGCTCCACCGTCATGTGTGGAAACAGCGCGTAGGACTGGAACATCATGTTGATCGGCCGCTCGTAGGGCGGCATGTCGGTGATGTCCTGGCCATCGAGGAAGATGCGCCCCTCGGTGGGCCGCTCGAAGCCGGCGAGCATGCGCAGCAAGGTCGACTTGCCCGAACCCGAGCCACCGAGCAGGGCGAAGATTTCGCCCTGATGGATGCTCAGCGAGACATCATCGACCGCCACCGTTTCGTCGAACTTCTTGGTGACGCGGTCGATCTTCAGCAGCACCTGCTTGTTCTTGCTTTCGCCACTGAGGGCTTTCTTGTAGGCGCTGGAGGCAACGGCCATGCGCGAACTCCCGAAATGAAAAAGGTTGGCCGGCCTGGGCCGGGGATCTAATGGTCGTTGCAGAGAGCGCGTCGCCTGACATGCTCCCGATCGGCCGGTTCCGATTCGTCCCGGCAATGCCGCAGACGAAACGGAAACAGGCCATGGAGCTCACTTGCCGGATTTCACCTTGGTCCAGGAGCGGGTCGAAAGACGTTGAATCTTCGGCGGTAGCTCAGCGGAGACGTACAGCCGGTCGAGCACTTCCTGCGGCGGATACACCGACGCATCGCCACGCACTTCCTGGTCCATCAGCTCGCCCGCCTTGAGATTGGGGTTGGCGTAACCGACGTAGTCGCTCACCGCGGCAATCACCTCGGGGCGCAGCAGGTAGTTGATGAAGGCATGGGCTTCTTCGACATTGCTGGCATCCGCGGGGATGGCGAGCATATCGAACCAGAGGTTCGCGCCCTCCTTGGGAATGGCATAGGCGATCTCGACACCCTTGCCGGCTTCCTCGGCGCGGGCGGCGGCCTGGAACACATCACCGGAGAACCCGGCGGCGACGCAGATATTGCCATTGGCGAGATCGGAAATGTACTTGGACGAGTGGAAATAACGCACATGCGGACGCACCGCCAGGAGCTTCTCCTCGGCCTTCTGATAGTCCGCCGCGTTCTCGCTGTTGGGGTCGAGCCCCAGGTAATTGAGCATGGCCGGGATCATCTCATCGGCCGAATCGAGGAAGGCGATGCCGCAACTGGCCAGCTTCTCGGCGTTCTCCGGTTCGAAGATCACCGCCCACGAGTCGATCGTGTCGACGCCCAGTGCGGCCTTGACCTTCTCGACGTTGTAGCCGATGCCGTTGGTGCCCCACAGATAGGGCGCCGCATGGGCATTGTCGGGATCGTTCTTCTGCAGCTGCTTGAGCAGTGCCGGATCGATGTTTTCCCAGTTCGGCAGCTTGCTCTTGTCCAGCAGCTGGAAGGCACCGGCGCGAATCTGTTTGCCGAGAAAATGGTTGGAAGGCACCACCACGTCGTAGCCGCTACGGCCGGCCAGCAGCTTGCCTTCAAGGGTTTCGTTGGAATCGAAGACATCGTAGACGGGCTTGATGCCGGTCTCCTTCTCGAACTCCTCCAGCGTCGTTTCGCCGATGTAATCCGACCAGTTGTAGATATGCACGGAGGCGGCCTGGGCGGTGGCCGCACCGGCTACGGCGGCGGCGACGATCAACGACTTGAGTGTCGAGCGCATGGGATGAGTCCTCTTGTTACAGGCCGCGCGTGATCCCGGCGGGAAAGGCGGGCTGTTTATTGGAAAAACCTCTGAAAATCAACAGATTTGATGCAAATGTCGGTGCATCACAAAAGATAGGGAACGTGGCTACGCGACGAGCTGCGCTCAACCGGGCTCCGGTGCCGGTACGCATGCTCCATGCGGGCCGGCAACGGATCGGTCGTATCAGCGGCCCGACTTGATCTTGGTCCAGCTGCGGGTCATGGCGCGCTGGGTTTTCGGATCGAGGTCGGGGAAGGTGTACAGCTTCTTCAGCACGTCCTGGTTCGGGTAGATGCCCGGGTCGGTGCGGATCGCTTCATCCACCAGCGGGGTGGCCGCGGCGTTGCCGTTGGGGAACTGCACGTAGTCGGTGATCGACGCCATGACTTCCGGCTTCATCAGGTAGTTGATGAAGACGTGGGCGCTCTCGACGTTCTTCGCGTCAGCCGGTACGGCCAGCATGTCGAAGAAGCTGCCGGCACCTTCCTTGGGAATCTTGTAGCCGACGTTGACGCCGTTACCGGCTTCCTCGGCGCGCGCCTTGGCCTGATAGATGTCACCCGAATAGCCGATCGCCACGCAGGACTCGCCATTGGCCAGGTCGGAGATGTACTTGGAAGAGTGGAAGTAGGCCACATGCGGACGGATCTGCATGAACAGCTCTTCGGCCTTCTTCAGCTCGTCGGCTTTGCCGCTGTCCGGGGCGTAGCCCAGATAATGCAGGGCGGCGGGCAGGATTTCGGTCGGCGAATCGAGGAAGGAAACGCCGCAGGACTTCAGCTTCTCGATGTTCTCCGGCTTGAACACCAGGTCCCAGGAATCCACCGGCGCGTTGTCACCCAACACGGCCTTGACCTTGTCGACGTTGTAGCCGATGCCAATGGTGCCCCACATGTAGGGAATCGAGTACTGGTTGCCCGGATCACTCGGATCCAGCGCCTTGAGCAGGTCCTTGTCGAGATTTTCCCAGTTCGGCAGCTTGGACTTGTCCAGCTTCTGGAACACGCCGGCCTTGATCTGCTTGGCCAGGAAGGGGTTGGACGGCACCACCACGTCATAACCGGAGCTGCCGGCCAGCAGCTTGGCTTCCAGCACTTCGTTGCTGTCGAAGACGTCGTAGACGACCTTGATACCGGTTTCCTTGGTGAAGTTCTCCAGGGTATCTTCGGCGATGTAGTCGGACCAGTTGTAGACGTGCAGAACCTTTTCTTGGGCCTGCGCAGCCCCGGCAACGGTGCCGGCCAGCGTCATGGCAAGTAGTGTCTTGGCGAAGGGATTCATCCGTGCAGCTCCTGTTGTCATCGTTAATGTCGGGGCAGTGGAACAGGCCATGAACACGCGGCGGCCTGGCGGTGTGGCGGCATCGACACACCCCTCGGCAGGTCTGGCCTCCAGCACGCGCGCAGTCTGGCAAGGTCAGGACCCTCTTTTCAACAAGCCGAACGCACAGCGGTGCAAACGACAACCTTAGCTCAGCTGCCGCGGGCCGCCGCACGGCTCAACCCAGCGCATCCTTGGCCGTGGCGTCGAGGCACAACCGCACCTTGCCGACCAGTTCGTCGATCTGCTCTTCGCTGATCACCAGCGGCGGCGAAATGATCATGGTGTCGCCAACCGCACGCATCACCAGGCCGTTGCGGAAGCAGTGCTCGCGACAGAGCATGCCCACACCGGGATCGGCAAAGCGTTCGCGGGTCTTCTTGTTCTTCACCAACTCGAGCGCGCCGAGCAGGCCGACGCCACGCGCCTCGCCTACCAGCGGATGCTCGAGCAGTTCCTGCCAACGGGACTGCAAATAGGGTGCCGTCTTCGTCTTCACCCGCTCGACGATCTTCTCCTCGCGCAGGATGCGGATGTTTTCCAGCGCCACCGCGGCGGCCACCGGGTGCCCCGAGTAGGTGAAGCCGTGGTAGAACTCGCCGCCTTCGTTGAGCGTCTGCACCACTTCGTCGCGCACCACCACGCCGCCCATGGGGATGTAGCCGGAGGTCAGGCCCTTGGCGATCGGCATCAAGTCCGGCTCGAGGCCGTAGTAGTCGCTGCCGAACCACTCACCGGTACGGCCGAAGCCGCAGATGACCTCGTCGGCGATGAAGAGGATGTCGTAGCGCGCGAGGATTTCCTTGACCCGCGGCCAGTAGCTCTCGGGGGGGATGATCACGCCGCCGGCGCCCTGGATCGGTTCGGCGATGAAGGCGGCGACCTTGTCCTCGCCGACCTCGAGAATCTTCTGCTCCAGCTGGTCGGCGATGCGCACGCCGAACTCTTCCGGGCTCATGTCGCCGCCCTCGCCGAACCAGTAGGGCTGGTCGATATGCTCGATGCCCGGGATCGGGCCGTCGCCCTGCTCGTGCATGGCCTTCATGCCACCGAGGCTGGCGCCGGCGATGGTCGAGCCGTGATAGCCATTCCAGCGGCCGATGACCACCTTCTTCGCCGGCTGGCCCTTGATCGCCCAGTAATGGCGCACCATGCGCAGCACGGTGTCGTTGGCCTCCGAGCCCGAGCCGGTGAAGAACACGTGGTTCATCCCGGCCGGCGCGATGTCGGCAATCGCCTTGGCCAGCGCCACCGCCGGCGGGTGGGCGGTCTGGAAGAACAGGTTGTAGTACGGCAGCTCGCGCATCTGCCTGGTCGCGGCCTCGACCAGCTCCTCGCGGCCATAGCCCAGGTTGACACACCAGAGCCCGGCCATGGCGTCGAGGATCTTGTGGCCTTCGCTGTCCCACAGATAGACGCCTGACGCCTTGGTGATGATGCGCGTGCCTTTGGCGTTCAGCGCCTTGTAATCGGTGAACGGCGGCAGATGATGGTCGCGGCTCAGCGCTTGCCAGTGCAGGGTTTGCGAATCGCTCATCAGTCACCTCTCGATAAAAGTTCGTGCATGTTCGGTGGACGAGAAAAGCGTCATCCACCCTACGACCGGCTCCGGCAGGAAGCGGCGCTTACACCGACAGCATCAGGAATTCCCGCTCCCATGAGCTGATCACGCGGTGGTAGTTTTCCTGCTCGGCGCGCTTGACCGCGTCGTAGCCGGTGATGAATTTGGGGCTCAGGTATTTTTCCAGCTCGCGGCAGGTTTCCATCCGTTCCAGCGCCGCTTCCAGGGTCAGCGGCAGGCGCAGGTTGCGCCGTTCATAGCCACGGCCCTTGACCGGCTGGCTCGGTGGCAGCTGCTCGACCATACCGATATAGCCGCACAGGAGGCTCGCGGCGATGGCCAGGTAGGGATTGGCGTCGGCGCCCGCGAGACGGTTCTCGACGCGGCGGTTCTGCGGGTCGGAGTCCGGCACGCGCAGGCCCACGGTGCGGTTCTCCTCACCCCACTCGACGTTCACCGGCGCCGAGGTGTCGGGCAGGAAGCGGCGGAACGAATTGACGTTCGGCGCGAACATCGGCAGCAGCTCGGGGATGTACTTCTGCAGGCCGCCGACGTGGTGCAGGAACAGCTGGCTCATGGAGCCGTCTTCACTGGAGAAGATGTTGCGCCCGGTCTTGAGGTCGATGACGCTCTGGTGCAGGTGCATCGCGCTGCCCGGCTCGCCGGTCATCGGCTTGGCCATGAAGGTGGCGGCAACGTTGTGCTTGAGCGCCGCCTCGCGCATGGTGCGCTTGAACACCAGGATCTGGTCGGCCAGGTGCAGTGCTTCGCCGTGACGGAAGTTGATCTCCATCTGCGCGGTGCCTTCTTCGTGGATCAGGGTGTCCAGATCCAGGCCCTGCGCTTCGCACCAGTCGTACATGTCCTCGAACAGCGGATCGAACTCGTTGGCGGCGTCGATGGAGAACGACTGGCGGCCGGTTTCCTGGCGGCCTGAGCGGCCGATCGGCGGCTGGAACGGCAGGTCCGGGTCCTCGCAGCGCTTGGTCAGGTAGAACTCCATCTCCGGCGCGACGATGGGCTGCCAACCGCGGTCGGCGTACATCTTCAACACGCGCTTCAAGATGTTGCGCGGCGACAGTTCGATGGGGTTGCCCATCTTGTCGTAGGTATCGTGGATCACCTGGGCGGTGGGCTCGATGGCCCAGGGCACGAGAAATACGGCGTTCGGGTCAGGGCGGCAGAACATGTCGATGTCGGCTGGATCCAGCAGCTCGTAGTAGATATCGTCCTCGACGTAATCGCCGGTCACGGTCTGCAGCAACACGCTTTCCGGCAAGCGCATGCCTTTCTCGCCGAGGAACTTGTTGGTTGGTGAAATCTTGCCGCGGGCGATGCCGGTCAGGTCGCTGATCAGGCATTCCACTTCGGTGATCTTGCGTTCTTTCAGCCAGCCGGTGAGCTGGTCGAGTTGGATACTCATGTTGACCTCGGGGTTGCTGGGGAGGGCCGCCTGGATCGGCCGTCAGCGTTGTCGGGCGCGCGCCTCGCAGGCTTCGGCGAAGCCGCGAAACAGCGTCAGATAATGCGGATGCTCGTGAACCTTCCACTCCGGGTGCCACTGCACGCCGAGGGCGAAGCTGCGCGCCTGCTCGACGGAGAACGCCTCGATCAGTCCGTCCGGCGCCAGCGCCTCGATGCGCAGACCGGCTCCAAGCCGCTCGACGCCCTGGCCATGCACCGAGTTGACCTGGATCTGCGCCGGCAGGCCCAGCTGCTCGAGTAGCCCGCCCGGCTGCACGTGCAGCGGATGGCTGAGTCCGTACTGCACCTCCAATGGATCGTCCGGACGTTCGCGGTGGTCCTGGTAGGGGCCGGCTTCGTGAACCTTCTGGTGCAGGCTGCCGCCAAAGGCTACGTTCATTTCCTGAAACCCACGGCAGATGCCGAACACCGGGATGCCCGCCTCGACAGCCGCGCGAATCAGCGGCAGGGTGAGACGGTCGCGCAGCGGATCATGATGGGTGCCCGTCTCGCTCGCCGGGCCGCCATAGTGATGTGGCTCGACGTTCGACGGCGAGCCGGTGAACAGCAGGCCATCGAAGGTTTCCAGCAGGGTCGCCGGGTCGATCAGCTCATCCAGCGCCGGAATCACCAGCGGCACGCCGGCAATCGCCGCGGCACGCAGGTACTTGTCACCGGCGATGTGGAAGCTGTGATGTCCGATCTGCTTGGTACAGGCCGAAACGCCGATCAGGGGCTTGCGAGGCATGGGATACTCGTCGTTCGAATGGGGCATACCGGAGAGTAGTCTTGTTCATTTTTATAGACAATAGCCCGAGCATTAGCCCGGCGCGCGATGGATTCAGCGCACCGGAGATGCCCCAAAAAAGGCCCATTGTGGGCACTCATGGGGCGCTGGCGGGCTACTATTGACAGTGAACAGGCTTTTCGATTGACTCCCAGACAAGCATCTGATGATTGAAATTTTTAACAATTAAGGTAATTCATCATGGCCCCGCCGCGTGCCGTTCAGCTCAACGAAGCGAACGCATTTCTCAAGGAACACCCGGAGGTTCAGTACGTCGACCTGCTGATCACCGACATGAACGGAGTCGTGCGCGGCAAGCGCATCGAGCGCGCCAGCCTGCACAAGGTCTACGAGAAGGGCATCAACCTCCCCGCCTCGCTGTTCGCCCTGGATATCAACGGCATCACCGTGGAAAGCACGGGCCTTGGCATGGACATCGGCGACTCCGACCGCATCTGCTTCCCGATTCCCAACACCCTGTCCAAGGAACCCTGGCAGAAGCGCCCCACCGCGCAGTTGCTGATGACCATGCACGAGCGCGACGGCGCACCGTTCTTCGCCGACCCACGCGAGGTGCTGCGCCAGGTGGTGAGCAAGTTCGACGAGCTGGGCCTGACCATCTGCGCCGCATTCGAGCTGGAGTTCTATCTGATCGACCAGGAGAACATCAACGGCCGGCCACAGCCGCCGCGCTCGCCGATCTCCGGCAAGCGCCCGCACTCGACCCAGGTCTATCTGATCGACGACCTGGACGAGTACGTCGACTGCCTGCAGGACATTCTCGAAGGCGCCAAGGAACAGGGCATTCCGGCCGACGCCATCGTCAAGGAAAGCGCCCCGGCGCAGTTCGAGGTCAACCTGCATCACGTCGCCGATCCGATCAAGGCGTGCGATTACGCGGTGCTGCTCAAGCGCCTGATCAAGAACATCGCCTACGACCACGAGATGGACACCACCTTCATGGCCAAGCCCTATCCGGGCCAGGCCGGCAACGGGCTGCACGTGCACATCTCGCTGCTCGACAAGAACGGCAACAACATATTCGCCACCGAGAATCCGCTGGACAGCGAGCCGCTGCGCCACGCCATCGGCGGCCTGCAGCAGACCATGGCGGCCTCGATGGCCTTTCTCTGCCCGAACGTGAACTCCTACCGCCGCTTCGGCGCCCAGTTCTACGTGCCCAATGCGCCGTGCTGGGGCATGGACAACCGCACCGTGGCGCTGCGCGTGCCGACCGACAGCCCCGACGCCGTGCGTGTGGAACATCGGGTCGCCGGCGCCGATGCCAACCCCTACCTGCTGCT